>CAKRCL010000011.1 GCA_934307335.1 uncultured Dorea sp.
TGTAAGAAAGGGTGAGATTACTTTCTATAATCTGGATGGAGATGAGATTCAGAAAGAACTTAAGACGATCGAATGGGATGCAGAGGCAGCAGAGAAAGCTGGATTTGAGCATTTCATGATGAAGGAGATTCATGAGCAGCCAAAGGCAGTTTCTGATACATTGAAGTCTGTATTAAAAGATGGAGCAATTGATCTGTCAGAAGTAGGATTATCGGAAGAAGAGATGAAAAACATCAGCCAGATTTATATTGTGGCATGTGGTTCAGCTTATCATGTAGGTATGGCAGCACAGTATGTGATCGAGGATCTGGCCAGAATTCCGGTTCGTGTGGAGTTGGCAAGTGAATTCCGCTATCGTAATCCAATTCTGGATCCGAATGGCCTGGTCATTATTATCAGTCAGTCAGGAGAAACCGCAGATAGTCTTGCAGCACTTCGCGAATCTAAGGAAAAGGGAATTAAGACATTAGGTATTGTCAATGTGATTGGTTCTTCTATCGCAAGAGAGGCAGATAACGTATTTTATACTCTTGCAGGACCAGAGATTTCTGTTGCGACAACAAAGGCTTACAGCACACAGTTGATAGCAGCTTATGTACTTGCAATCCAGTTAGCAAAGGTGCGTGGACAGATTACAGAAGAACAGTATATCGGATATATTGAAGAGTTACAGACAATTCCGGATAAGATCAGTAAGGTTATTGAAGATAAGGAGAGAATCCAGTGGTTTGCGTCAAAGCAGGCGAATGCAAAAGATGCATTTTTTGTAGGAAGAGGAATTGACTACGCAATCAGTCTGGAAGGAAGTCTGAAGATGAAAGAAATCAGTTACATTCATTCTGAGGCATATGCAGCAGGAGAACTGAAGCATGGAACGATTTCTTTGATTGAAGATGGAACACTGGTAATCGGTGTATTGACACAGCCGGATCTTTATGAAAAGACAGTCAGCAACATGGTAGAGTGTAAGAGCCGCGGAGCATATTTGATGGGACTTACTACGTTTGGTCACTACAACATCGAAGATACAGCAGATTTTACAGTATATATTCCAAAGACAGATCCGCATTTTGCTACATCACTAGCAGTCATTCCGTTACAGTTGATGGGATACTATGTGAGTGTGTCAAAAGGCCTGGATGTTGATAAGCCGAGAAATCTTGCTAAGAGCGTAACCGTTGAATAAAGATAAACAAAAACCTGTGCCAGTTGTGCTGGTACAGGTTTTTTATAAATAGTCAGGTAATTTTTATAAAACTATTCAGCGTCGGATTCCTCGTCGTCATCATCATCAACTGTGATATGTGATTCTGTAATAGTTACAACAGTTGTCTCAGGATCGGTGATGATATGAACATCTTTATCTTGTGCAAGGGACAGATCTTTGACTTTGACAGTGTCACCAACTTTGAGCTCTGCAACATCAATTTCAACTTTATCGACCAGTGCAGATGGAAGAGCTTTGTAAGAAACTTCCTCTAACTGCTGCTGTAATACGCCACTTACAAGTTTGTCGTGATTTACGAGAACGATTTCTGCAACAGAGTGTACAACTTCTCCTTTGACAAGAGCCTGAAAGTCCATTTCATCTACTCTGCCTTTCAAAGGGTTGTAATCGACTTCTTTAATCAATACATTGTGGGTTTCGCCGTCAATATCCAACATAATCTGGCTTCCTTTATTGCTCGTCTTAAGCAGGCGGTCAACTGCGGCCATATCCATTTTTACTGGAATGGATTCTTTTATTTCTTTGCCGAATACGTTACCGGTAACATAGCCCTCTCTTCTTAATTTTTTTGCTTTTACGTCAAGTGTTCTTTTTTCAGCTTTTAAAGTATTCATTTATCTTTTCCTCCAAGTCTGAATTATATGAGTTCTATCTGTTACAAGTGTAGTATAGCACTTGGGCAATATTATGATTAACCAAAAAAGAAAGAAGTTAGAATGAAAAATTGTGCAATTTTACAGATAAGCATGTAGTTTTTCGCATAAAGTTTCTTCTAAAGAAATGAGTTTCTTGGTCAGTCCTCTGGACGTATTGTCGGCTTGTTCATATTTATTCAGATATTTGTAAAGGGATTTGATGCCCATATTGCACCCATCCGTGACGAGAGTAGAAATGGTCCGGTCGCTGTTATCGATTCCTAGTTTTAAATTTGTTTTCAACCAGGACATGCTTTTTGCAATAGTAGGTGGCTCTTGTTCGCAACTGCCGTGTTTTGCAAGAATGGTATGGACTTCCATGCATAATTGTTCATGATCTTCTTTGCTGTTCGATATGATCTGGAGTAGTTTCCTATCCTGAACATGCTCCATCACTTCGTCTAGAGATGAAATTGCCATTTTGGCACCTGCGTCGCATTCTTTCAAAAGATTTACAGTATCTGTATGTTCCATTATCAAAATCCTCCTCGATCAAAGCCTGAAAATTGGCATTTTGTTTATCATAACTCCATTTTGTGGGACAATTTTATTATTTCCTGTGGAAGATATATTTATACAGATATTTTTATGGAAAAATTGACATAATTATCATTATGAAATCAGAGATCTGTTGGAAAATGTGTATAGGATATTGTGGTTTAATAAGCGCGCTTGACTTGTATAAAATGCAGTATTATATTGACAAATATGCATTTTTTAGTATAATAAATACATTGCTCTCAGTTGCGGGAGCATTTCTTATAGTAAAGGAGAGAGAACATGACAACAACAATATCTATATTAATTGCATTTGGCGTCTATCTTCTGGGAATGATTGGTATCGGTGTCTGGAGCATGAAGCAGACGAAAGGGGCAGACGATTTTTTCCTTGGCGGACGTGGACTTTCAGCGCCGGTGGCAGCAATGTCTGCACAGGCTTCAGATATGAGCGGATGGCTGCTTATGGGACTGCCGGGGTCTGTATATGCACTTGGAACCGGACAGGCATGGATCGCGATAGGACTTGGACTAGGAACAATTGCGAACTGGCTCATTATTGCAAGACCGCTTCGCGCTTATACAATTGTAGCAGGTAATTCTATGACGCTTCCAGAATTCTTTGGAAACCGTTACCATGATGAGAAGAAAATTCTTCTTGGAATTTCATCAGTTATCATTGTTATTTTCTTTCTTGTATATACTGCCTCTGCGCTGGCAAGTGGAGGAAAGCTGTTCAATACAGTGTTTGGACTGGACTATCATGTTGCGCTGTTTTTAGGTGCGGCAGTTATTCTGATTTATACATTTATGGGAGGTTTTCTTGCAGTTTGTTCTACAGACTTCTTCCAGGGAATGTTGATGCTGATTGCGATTCTTGCAGTGCCGGTTATTGCCTGGGGATTTGTAAGTGGTGATTTTTACGAGATGCTTGCGAATACTGGTGTGAATCCGGATAACTATTTGAGTTTTACTTATAATGGCGATCATCCAATTACAGTCGTTGAGATTCTTTCAAATCTGGCATGGGGCTTGGGATATTGCGGTATGCCTCATATTTTGATCCGATTCATGGCTATTCGAAGTGAAAAGGAGTTGAAAAAATCTTCTGTAATTGCAATTGTCTGGGTTGTGCTTTCACTTGGATTTACAATTGCAATCGGATTGATCGGACGTGCATTTATTTATCCGGAGATTCTGGGAGTGACAGAGGGAGCACCGTCAGCGGAATCAGTATTTATCGAGATGATCAAAAAAGTATTTATTGAAAAGATTCCGATTCCGTTTATTGCCGGATTATTTATATGCGGAATCCTTGCAGCTGTTATGTCAACAGCGGATTCACAGCTCCTTGTGTGTTCTTCTTCTGTATCCAAGGATATTTACCAGAACATTATGAATCCAAAAGCATCCGATAAGAAAGTGTTAAATGTAGCACGTCTTACCACATTTGCAGTTGCAGTTGTAGCATTTTTCATCGCCTGGGATCCGAATAGTTCTATTATGGATCTGGTGTCGGATGCATGGGCAGGTCTTGGAGCAGCTTTTGGACCATTGGTTGTTATGAGTCTTTTCTGGAGAAGAACGAATCTTCCGGGAGCTGTGGCAGGTCTTGTGTCCGGAGCTGTGACGGTATTGATTTGGGACTATGCTCCGCTTGTAAATGGGCAGACAATAGGATCTGCAACTGGCATTTATTCACTGCTGGTAGGATTTGTTATTAGTTTATTATTCATAGTTATTGTGAGTCTTCTTACAAAAGCACCGGATGAGACGATCCTGGCACAGTTTGATGCCTATAAAAGATATGAAGAAAAAGAAATGTAACAGATATTTAAAGAGGTCGCTGAAAAGTGGCCTCTTTTTCTGTGAAAAATTGCACGAAAAAGATAGAAAATTCGCGCAATTTAAATAAGAATGTTTGTTTTTTAATTATCAATAGTAAAAATGATAGAAAAATACAAAAAAATATTGAATTGTTTAGAAACAAGTGATAATGTACATTATATCAAAAAGCGTATTACCGAAATATGAAAGGAGAAGGAATCATGGGATTTTTAACAGGTAAGACAGCAATTATTACGGGAGCGGGACGAGCAGTATTAAGTGATGGAAGATGTGGATCAATCGGATACGGAATTGCGACCGCATATGCGAAAGAAGGAGCAAACCTGGTAATTACCGGACGTAATGTTAAGAAATTAGAAGATGCAAAGGAAGAATTAGAGAGACTTTACGGAATCAAGGTTCTTCCGGTACAGGCAGATGTATCAGCAGGAGCAGATAATAAAGCAGTTGTGGAGAATGTAGTAAAACAGGCAATCGATACATTTGGACGAATTGATGTATTGATTAATAATGCACAGGCTTCTGCATCTGGAGTTACACTTGAAGATCATACACAGGAGCAGTTTGATCTTGCGGTTTATTCCGGATTATATGCAGTATTTTACTATATGCAGGCATGCTACCCATATTTGAAAGAGACAAAAGGAAGCGTTATTAACTTTGCTTCCGGTGCAGGACTCTTTGGTAATTATGGACAGTGTGCATATGCAGCAGCAAAAGAAGGAATTCGAGGACTTACAAGAGTTGCAGCGACAGAGTGGGGACCGGACGGAATTAACGTTAACATTGTATGCCCACTTGCATGGACAGCACAGCTTGAAAAATTCGAGCAGGCTTATCCAGACGCATTTAAGGCAAATGTAAAGATGCCGCCTGCAGGTCACTATGCAGATGCAGAAAAAGAGATCGGAAGAGTTTGTGTGCAACTGGCATCTCCGGACTTTAAATATATGAGCGGAGAGACATTGACACTGGAAGGTGGAATGGGTCAGAGACCATAGTTGAAAAAATAAACGGGGACATAGTGTTTTGAAAATGCTATGTCTCCGTTTATGCTTTACGGTGTTCTGATTTGTAATATGCGATACTTTTTTACAAATACCCGCCGTCAAAGGTGACGATTTGTCCGGTGAGATACTCTGGTGCACAGATTAAATTCCATACCATGTCGGCAGCTTCTTCAGGGGTGGCGAACCGACCAAGCGGGATGTCTTCTGCCAATGCCATGCGCTCTTCGTTGTCTAATTGTTTGTTCATGTCGGTATCAATGACTCCGTAAGCCAGTGCATTTACTTGTATATTACTTCTTGCCAGTTCTTTTGCAAGAGCCTGGGTAAGGCCGCCAACACCTGCTTTTGAAGCGGAGTATGCGGCTTCACATGATGCGCCTTTTACTCCCCACATGGAGGAAATGTTGATGATGCGTCCGGTTCCGTAAGACAACATCCCAGGTATGGCTGCGCGGCAACAGTAAAAGACGGAAGAAAGATTACTGGAAAGAACGTGATTCCATTCTTCATCGGTCATATCCATAAGAAGACCGATGTGTGAAACTCCGGCGTTATTGACAAGTACGTCCAGATGGCTACAAGTGTCGGTAATTGTAGCGAATATTTTTCGGACGTCGTCTGGATTTCCAACATCTCCGGGTACGAGTGTGCATGTACTGAATTTTTCAACGTCTTGCCGGGTTTTATCCAGTGCTTCCAGAGAATGTGCGCAGTTTAGAAAAATGTGATAGCCTTCCTTTGCAAGACGAAGGGCAATCGCACGTCCAATGCCACGAGACGAGCCTGTGATTAGTGCATGTTTTTTTATATTTTGTAACATAATAGCCTCCTGCTTTTTGAGTATCTTATAAATACATATTCATATTTATTATATACTGTAACGATTGATATTTGAAGAATGAGATGCTATTATTTAAGTGTCGATTGATAAGTGTGCTGGAGGTATAGGAACTATCAATGAGTTAGTTGATTTGGTATTAGAATAATTGGCTGCAGATGTGGGGTTAAGAATGTGAACGAATTAGAAAAAAGAGGGCAGATGGTTGCAAGAGCAATTACATTTGCCGAAAAAGCACATGAGGGACAGTTCCGTAAGGGGACGAAACGTCCATATATTGTCCACCCGATGGAAGTGGGCGAGATTGTTGCAACACTGACTTCAGATGAGGAGATTATCAGTGCAGCATTATTACATGATACAATTGAAGATTGTAAAGATGTTACAAGGGAAGTACTGGCACAGGAATTTTCTGAGCGGGTAGCGATGCTTGTAGATCAGGAGAGCGAGGATAAATCCCACACTTGGCTGGAGAGAAAGAGTCATACGATTGAGCATCTGAAGAGTGCGCCATATGAGGTACGTATGATCGGGTTGGCGGATAAGCTTTCGAATATCCGGGATATTGACCGGGATTATCCAAAGGTCGGCGAAGAACTGTGGAATCGTTTCCGCATGAAAGATAAAGCTACAATTGGCTGGTATTATAAAGGTGTGCGTGAATCTTTGCGTGATGGATTTGAACAGGAAGCGGCATTTCAGGAATACTGTCGGCTGATTGATAAGAATTTTGGAATCGATGAAATGATTTAAAAATATAACGGGGATGTAGTGAAATGTAAGTTTACTACATCCCCGTTAGTGATTAAAGAGTATTACAAGCTTTTTGAAATCTCTTCACAAGTCTTCATTGCTTCAATAACGGAGCTGCGGAATCCTTTCTCTTCGAGGACGCGGACAGCTTCAATTGTAGTTCCGGCAGGGGAGCATACCATATCTTTTAATTCTCCGGGATGTTTGCCGGTCTCAAGAATCATTTTAGCGCTTCCAAGGACTGCCTGTGCTGCGAACTCATAAGCCTGTGTACGCGGCATACCACCGGAAACAGCAGCGTCGGCCATTGCTTCTATGAACATAAATACATATGCCGGTGAACTTCCGCTGACAGAGACAACAACATCCATAAGACGCTCTGGAATGATTTCAACTTTTCCAAAGCTTTCTAAAATGGAGCAGATATAGTCAGTTTCATCGTCTGTCATAAATTCGTTCGGGCAGGCAGCTGTCATACCTTCGCCTACGAGAGCCGGAGTGTTTGGCATTGTGCGAACAATCTTTACATTTTTACCAAATTGTTCTTTTAACCAGGTCAGTGTCTTTCCGGGAGCGATTGTGATGATGATCTGGTGCTCCGTTACATCATTTTTAATTTCCTGAATGACTTCTTCATAGAACTGAGGTTTTACAGATAAAATGATAACATCAGAATGCTGAACGACTTCATGATTGTCAGAGGTCACACAAATTCCAAACTGATTTTTTACACGTTCACGACCAGTTTCTGTAAGATCTGAGCCGATGATCTCATTTGCAGGAATAAGCTGCTTTTTTATAATGCCACCCATAATAGCGGAAGCCATATTGCCGGTACCGATAAATCCTAATTTCATAATGATTCCTTCTTTCTGCTGATTTTCATTGATTTGATAATAGCATTTCGCAGAAATGAAGTCAATCCGAAGGAAGGAACGTCAGATATTGTATTTGAGGAATGATTTGGGTATAATCAAAATGAAATGATTTTAACATGGAAGTGAAATGTAGAAGATGAAAAAAGAATTGGATTATTTTACAATTGAAGAATGCTATGGAGGCAATCAAGACTGGTTTACGAATTTAGTTATGCATATGGGTGGCTGTGCGGCAGCAACAGCTTGCGACAGTTGCATTTATTTTGGACTTAAGAATGAAAAAATGCGTCTGTTGTATCCTTTTGATATAGATCATTTAACAAAAAATGATTATAAAGCATTCAGTCAGATTATGAAGCCATACTTGAAGCCGCGAGCTGGTGGCGTTCGTAAACTTTGTTGGTTCGTGGAAGGTTTGGGACGTTATATTCAAGATGTAAATGCGGAAAAACATGCCAATATACAGATTGGATTAGAAGAATTTTCCGGTGAGCATACTTGGCGGGAGGCGGCAACATTTATCAAAAATCAGATAGATCAGGATATACCAGTACCGTATCTGCTTTTACGTCACCAGAATGAAGCATACAAAGATTATATCTGGCATTGGTTTTTACTTACTGGTTATGAAGAAAAAGATGGACAGATGTATATCAAAACTGCGACTTATGGAGAAAGTGATCTTTTTTTGTTAGAAGATATCTGGAATACCGGATGTGCGGAAAAAGGCGGACTTATTCGTTTTGTTCCAGATCATTTTTTACCATGTGGAGAAATGTTGACGCCACCGGAGATATAGGCTAAAATATGATTTAGTGATTTGAAATATATTGTAGTAGAAAGAGGTATAAAAATGGCAAACCCAATCGTAACATTTGAAATGGAAAATGGCGATATTATGAAAGCGGAATTATATCCGCAGATCGCAGAGAACACAGTTAACAACTTTATTTCACTCGTTCAGAGTGGATACTATGACGGGCTCATCTTTCATCGTGTCATCCGTGGATTTATGATTCAGGGAGGATGTCCGGACGGAACTGGTATGGGCGGCCCGGGATATACAATCAAGGGTGAGTTTGCACAGAATGGTTTCGCAAATGATCTGAAGCATACAGAGGGAGTTCTTTCTATGGCAAGAGCTATGCACCCGGATTCAGCCGGATCTCAGTTCTTTATCATGCACAAAAATTCACCACATTTGGATGGAGCTTATGCTGCATTTGGTAAGATTATTGAAGGTATGGACGTTGTCAATAAGATTGCTGAGACAGCTACCGATTACAGTGACAGACCGTTAGAAGAGCAGAAGATGAAGAAAGTAACAGTAGATACTATGGGAGTAGAGTATCCGGCACCGGAGAAAATGTAAAAATTACCAGATTATTTATGGATTTGATATGCTGCACCTCAAGGTGCGGCATATTTGCGTATTACGGGGAAATGTTGCTGGTCATGGTAAAAATATGCGGTTGCAAAATGTTAACCAATACCGTAAAATAGGAAACAGTTAAAAAGTAGGAGGCACATAAGTCCATGGATATGATACAGACAGACAAGCTGGTATTTGAATATGATAAGCGGGATGAAGAGGGAAACATTATCGGAAAATCCCGGGCCATTGATGAAGTGGATATTGATGTGAAAGAAGGACAGTTCATTGCGATTCTCGGACATAATGGCTCGGGAAAATCGACCTTTGCCAAGCATATCAATGCGCTTCTTACACCGACAGACGGTACGATGTGGGTTGACGGACGGGATACAAAAGATCCGAATGAGATTTGGAATGTAAGACAGAGTGCGGGAATGGTCTTTCAGAATCCGGATAATCAGATCATCGGAACTGTCGTGGAGGAAGATGTAGGATTTGGTCCGGAGAACTTAGGCGTGCCGACGGACGAGATCTGGACGAGAGTAGAGGAGAGCTTAAAAGCAGTTGGGATGATTTCTTATAGACATCATTCACCGAATAAGCTTTCAGGAGGCCAAAAGCAGCGCGTGGCGATTGCGGGAGTTGTTGCCATGGAACCAAAATGCATCGTATTAGATGAGCCGACGGCTATGTTGGATCCGTTGGGCAGAAAAGATGTTTTGAAAACTGTGAAGAAACTGCGGGAACAGAAAAAGGTTACGGTTATTTTGATCACGCATTATATGGAAGAAGTTGTGGATGCGGATAAGATCTATGTGATGGATCACGGACATGTTGTCATGGAAGGAACACCGAGAGAGATATTCTCCCAGGTTGATACATTGAAGCATTATAGACTGGATGTTCCGCAGGTGACGATCCTTGCGGACGAACTCCAGAAACGTGGATTAGACATTCCGGCAGGAATTTTGACGAAAGAAGAGTTGGTGGAGGCATTATGTCAATTAAGATAGAACATTTGAATTATGTATACGGCGAAGGTACGGCTTACGAGAAGCATGCGTTAAAAGACATTTGCCTGGAGATCCCACATGGAGAATTTGTGGGGATTATTGGACATACAGGTTCTGGAAAATCTACATTGATCCAGCATTTGAATGGCCTGATCAAAGGAACGGATGGCGCAATCTATTATAACGGAGAGAATATTTATCAAGAAGGATATGATATGAAAAAGCTCAGAAGTCAGGTAGGACTTGTGTTCCAGTACCCAGAGCATCAGCTATTTGAGATTGATGTATTGACAGATGTATGCTTTGGACCGAAAAATCAAGGACTGTCGCCGGAAGAGTGTGAGAAGCGTGCGCTAGAGGCTTTAAAATTAGTCGGATTGAAGGAAAAGTATTACAAGACATCACCATTTGAACTTTCCGGAGGTCAGAAACGAAGAGTGGCAATTGCCGGCGTACTGGCAATGCGCCCGAAAGTACTTGTGCTGGATGAGCCGACAGCAGGACTGGATCCGAAGGGACGCGATGAGATTTTAGATCAGATTGCATATTTGCACAAGGAATCTGATATGACAGTCATCCTCGTATCCCACAGCATGGAAGATATTGCACGATATGCAGATCGTATTATTGTAATGAACAGTGGAGAAGTGATGTACAATGATACTCCGAAAAATGTGTTCGCACATTATCAGGAACTGGAGAAGGTAGGACTTGCGGCACCGCAGGTCACATATATTATGCATGATCTGAAGTTGAAAGGTTTTCCGGTAGGCGTGACAGCTACAACAGTGGAAGAGGCAGCGGACGAAATTATGCAGGCATTGGAGAAGTAAAAATGATTCGAGATATTACAATAGGACAATATTATCCGGCAAAAAGTATATTGCACAGACTGGACCCGAGAGTGAAAGTGGTATCGACACTTTTGTTTTTGATTTCCTTATTTCTATTTCGCAGTATTCCGGGATATATCGTTGCAACAATATTTCTTGTGGCGGTGATCCGTATGTCAAAAGTACCATTTGGTTATATCGTGAAAGGGTTAAAGCCGATTATCATGATTTTGATGCTTACGGTGCTTTTTAATCTGTTTTTGACCAGAGGCGGGGAGACATTGTTTCACTGGTGGATTTTTACAGTGACCTCAGAAGGTCTTGTGACGGCGGTATATATGGCGATCCGATTGATCTATCTGATTATTGGGTCTTCGCTTATGACATTTACAACGACACCGAATGAATTGACGGACGCAATTGAAAAACTGCTTGGACCGTTGAATAAAATTCATGTACCGGTACATGAAATTGCTATGATGATGTCCATTGCGCTTCGTTTTATTCCGATTCTTTTGGAGGAGACGGATAAAATCATGAAAGCGCAGATTGCCAGAGGTGCAGATCTGGAGAGTGGAAATATGATTCAGAAGGCAAAAGCAATGATCCCGATTTTAGTTCCGCTTTTTGTATCTGCATTTCGCCGTGCGAATGATCTGGCAATGGCTATGGAGGCGAGATGCTACCGCGGAGGTGAAGGACGTACGAAGATGAAGCCACTGCATTATGAAAGCCGTGACCGTGCGGCTTATACAATCGTGATTATTTATGTGATTGCGGTATTTGTGATCGGAAGATATGTTCCACTTCATGTATGGATTTTCTAATAGAGAACACGGAGGGGTGTAAGGGTGAGAAGAATTCGGATTGTAGTTGCTTATGATGGCACGAATTATTGTGGCTGGCAGATTCAGCCAAATGGAATTACTATAGAAGAAATCCTGAATAAACAGATTAGCAGGCTGACTGGAGAAGATATTAAGATTATCGGGGCAAGTCGGACGGATTCCGGTGTGCATGCGCTTGGAAATGTGGCCGTATTCGATACAGAATCCAGAATACCGGGAGAGCGATTTGCGTATGCATTGAATCAGAAAATGCCGGACGATATCGTGATTGTAAGATCCGAGGAAGTTCCGGCAGACTGGCATCCGAGATATCAGGATGAGATATCCAAGACATATGAATATCACATTTATAATGCGAAGGTGAGAAATCCGTTGAAAAGCCGGTACAGCACCTTCGTTTCTTTCGATTTAGATGTGGAGAAGATGCGGGAAGGTGCAAAGTATATTTTGGGTGAACATGATTTTGCGAGTTTTTGTAATGTGAGAACGAATGCGAAAGATACTGTGAGGACAGTGCATGAGATAGAGATTAAAGAGACGTCAAATGAATTTGGCAAAGAGATTATTCTTCGTGTAACGGGAAATGGTTTCCTATATAATATGGTACGTATTATTGCGGGAACATTGATCCGAGTCGGACGTGGGTTTTATGAACCTGAGAAGATCGCAGAAATTCTGGATGCGAAAGAACATACGTCGGAAGGGATCACTGCACCGCCAAATGGACTGGTGTTAGTCTCCATTGACTATCCGGCGTAAGAAGTTTTTAGGGAAAACATAAGAAAAAAATAAGAAAATTGTAAATTTTCTTTGAATTATCCGACACACTGTGATAAACTATTTAGGATATATAATTCTATGGAGGGATTGGACAATGAACAATTACATGTATCTGGTTCCAGTTGCGGCTGTAGTAGCTTTGTTATTTGCTGCATACCTTGCAAATAAAGTAAGCAAAATGGACGCTGGAACTGACAGAATGAAAGAGATTGCAGATGCAATCGCTGAAGGTGCTCGTGCATTCTTAGGCGCAGAGTACAAGATTCTTGTTATCTTCGTTGCAGTACTTTTCGTACTGATCGGAGTAGGAATTCAAAACTGGATTGAAGCTATTTGTTTCGTAGTTGGAGCACTGTTCTCAACAATCGCAGGATATTGCGGAATGACAGTTGCTACAAAAGCTAACGTTAGAACAGCTAACGCTGCAAAAGAGCACGGAATGAACAAAGCTCTTTCAATTGCATTCTCAGGCGGAGCCGTTATGGGAATGTGTGTAGCAGGACTTGGTGCACTTGGTGTCAGCCTTGTTTACATCTTTACTAAGAACACAGACGTATTATTCGGATTCAGTCTTGGTGCTTCATCTATCGCGCTTTTCGCACGTGTAGGTGGAGGAATCTATACAAAGGCAGCAGACGTTGGAGCTGACCTTGTAGGTAAAGTAGAGGCTGGTATTCCAGAGGATGACCCGCGTAACCCGGCAGTTATCGCTGACAACGTTGGAGATAATGTAGGTGACGTAGCAGGAATGGGTGCTGACCTGTTCGAGTCATATGTTGGATCATTAGTATCTGCTCTGACACTTGGAGTTGGTGTGGCAGCTACAGAAGGAGTATTATTCCCACTGGCTATTTCCGGATGCGGACTGATTGCTTCTATCATTGCTACATTCTTTGTAAAAGGTGATGAGAACTCTAACCCGCAGAAAGCTCTTACAAGAGGAAGCTATGTATCTGCAGCATTAGTTATCATCGTATCTCTGGCACTTAGCTGGACATTATTTGGAAATATGAACGCAGCAATCGCAGTAATCGCTGGTTTGGTTGTCGGCGTTATCATTGGTAATATTACAGAGTACTACACATCTGCAGATTACAAACCGGTTCAGGGAATCGGAGAGCAGTCTGAGACAGGTGCAGCTACAACAATCATCAGTGGACTTGCAGTTGGTATGAAATCAACAGCTATCCCGCTTCTTCTGATCTGTGTAGCTATCTTTATTTCATATCAGACATTTGGACTTTACGGAATTGCTCTTGCAGCCGTAGGTATGCTTTCAACAACAGGTATCACTGTTGCAGTTGATGCTTATGGACCGATCGCTGACAATGCCGGTGGTATTGCAGAGATGTCTGGTCTTGAAGAGTCAGTTCGTGATATCACAGATAAACTTGACTCTGTTGGTAACACAACAGCAGCTATGGGTAAAGGATTCGCTATCGGATCTGCAGCACTTACAGCACTTGCACTGTTCGTATCATACGCACAGGCAGTTAAACTTGATTCCATCAGTATCCTTGATTACAAAGTAATCATCGGTATCTTCATCGGTGGTATGCTTACATTCCTGTTCTCTGCATTTACAATGGAGTCAGTATCTAAAGCAGCTTACAAGATGATCGAGGAAGTTAGACGTCAGTTCCGTGAGAAACCGGGCATCATGAAAGGTGAGGAGAAACCGGACTACAAGTCATGTGTAGGAATTTCTACAACAGCAGCTCTTCACGAGATGCTTCTTCCAGGAGTTATGGCAGTAGCTGCTCCATTGGTTGTTGGTATCGTACTTGGCGTTGAGGCTCTTGGCGGACTTCTTGCAGGAGCTCTTGTAACAGGAGTTCTTATGGCAATCTTCATGTCCAACGCAGGTGGAGCATGGGATAACGCTAAGAAGTACATCGAGACAGGACATCACGGTGGAAAAGGAAGCGAGGCTCATAAAGCAGCCGTTGTTGGAGACACAGTAGGAGATCCATTCAAGGATACTTCAGGACCATCTATCAACATCCTGATCAAACTTATGACAGTAGTATCTCTCGTATTCGCACCATTATTCTTATCAATTGGTGGATTATTGTAAGATATATTCTTGAATATAACGAAAAAGAACGAGGCATTGAAAAATGCCTCGTTTTTTTAACAATATCGGTCTCTCTTTTTGTGTAGCTGATTCTCTAATGGAACAATGTTTACGTATTCTGCATGGTTCTCTTCGATACAGGCGCGGGCTGCATCGATGTCATCTGGATGTATTAGAAGTGACATGCCACAGGCGGCTTTTCCATCTGTTGCCCGAGGGGCCGGTGCGATACGATTCGGAATATCGTGATCGCACAAAAGCTCGTGGAGCATCATGCCCTGGGTATGATTATCAAAGAGGATGTAATAGCGAATATGTTCGTTTTTATCTTCCATTATTTGTTTAACATCTCCACAAATGCGCCAATTCTTGTACGGAGCTGTTCTGCGTCTGTGTCAGTGTAATCTGTCTCCAGAGAGAGTACCGGAATATTTTTCGCTTTTAATGCTTCTGATACAGCAAGTTTTTCTGTGTCGTACAGGCAGCAGAACATCAGGCTGCAATCAATGACTCCATCTACCTGATACTCGTCTACCATACGGAGAATATCGTCAATTCGTCCGGTGTTCGGTGTGAAGCAGGCACAGTTTGTCTTCATGTAACGTCTGGACAGATTCATGAACTGCTCGTCCAGTGTCTCACCAGATTCATCAACAAGGTTTTCGAAGTATCTTGTTCCGGTACACATCTCTTCACAGACAACAGCAGCGCCGCTTGTCTCAATGATGTTGTGTAATTTCCAGTTTGGAACTGCAAGAGGTGTTCCTGTGATCAGGATACGTTTTGTTCCTTCCGGAACGACAGATACACCATCTTTGATGCGCTGCTCCAGTTCGTCAGCCAGGCGGTTACACATCTGAGCACAACGTACCGGATCATCAAAGAAGGAAATCTGAGTCATAAGCAGAGCATCTCGTCCGGAGATTGGCAGACATTTCGACTTTCTGCAATCATAAACTCTCTGGAGAGCTTTACGTTTTTCGTTACAAATTTTGATTGCTTCCGCAAGTTTCTCTGGTGTGATTTCATTTCCGGTGAATTCTTCAACGATTTTAGCAAAATCAGCAATTTCTTCTTTCCATTTTACGATGTCTTTTTCACGTTTCATCTGTGGAACATCCATAATATGCATTGGAACATCTTTTCCAAGAATCTCATAAGCCTTCTTTTTACCATCGCATGTAGTTTCGCCGACATACATGTCTGCAATACGGAAGAATGGGCAAGTGCGTCCGAGTCTTGCGCCGACAGATGCTTTTACGAGCGGACACATATTTTTCGGAAGTACTTTTTCACCATCAGGAACCCAGAATTGAGAACCACCGCAAAGTCCTGTTACGATTCCGTTCGCTGCGATAACAACTTCGTCCGGTACGTATACGCAAAATGTTCCGAATACTTTACGTCCTTTTTTCTGTTCTTCAATTAATTCCGCTGGGCGGATACCGTGTACCTCAGCAATGACCATATCCCAGAAATCCATTGCTTTCGGGCGGTTCTCCTGTGTCATAAATACATCCCCAACTGCTGTTGGAAGAACCTGACAGAGATTGTCGTGATTTCCAACATCCATTCCAAGATCTTCCCACATTTTTACATAATCAGCCATGTTATTTTCCTCCTCTTTGACAATGACTATTTGATTGTCAGAAACAAACATACTTTGCTTTTGACCTTATGAAATAATTGTAAGAAATGACGAATAAGTTAGTCAATACATACGCTTATATGTGCGAAATAACAATAAATAAGAAGAAATATAGAAAAAACAAATAAAAGGTTAGCAATACCTTACCAAACCTTGAAAGTGTCAATAAATTGTGCTAATATAAGAAACGGAACTTATTTTTGTATTTAATATCGAAGAGAGAGGTAATAGACGTGACGAAAGTTGATATTATATCCGGATTTCTTGGAGCTGGAAAAACTACATTTATTAAAGAACTGATTGAAAAAGTATTTGCAGGTGAAAAGTTAGTATTAATTGAGAATGAATTTGGAGAGATCGGTATTGATGGAGGATTTCTTCAAGATGCTGGAATTGAGATTACAGAGATGAATTCCGGATGCATTTGTTGTACACTGGTCGGTGATTTCAGTGTTGCACTTAAGAAGGTACTGGATGAGTATCATCCGGATCACGTAATTATTGAGCCATCAGGAGTCGGTAAGCTTTCTGATGTTGCAGCAGCAATTGAAAATGTAAAAGAAGATGCAGATATTGAGATTGAAGGAAGAATTACAGTTGTAGATGGTAAGAAAGCGAAGATGTATCTGGAAAACTTTGGAGAATTCTTTGAAAATCAGGTAGAGCATGCATCAACAATTGTAATCAGCAGAACTCAGAATATGACAGATGAAAAGATTGAGGATTGTGTGCATCTTTTAAGAGAAAAGAATGACAAGGCTACGATCATTTCTACACCATGGGATCAGTTGAGTGGAGATGCAATCCGTCATGCATTAGAACATGGAGCAGAGATTGAAGGGTTATTTGAGCACCATCATGACCATGATGAGGAGTGCGGATGCGGACATCACCATCATGACCATGACGAGGAGTGCGACTGTGGACATCACCATCATGACCACGATGAGGAGTGCGGATGTGGACATCACCATCATGACCACGATGAGGAGTGCGGATGCGGACATCACCATCATGACCATGATGAGGAGTGTGGATGCGGACATCACCATCATGACCATGATGAAGAATGCAGCTGTGGATGCGGACATCATCATGATCATCACCATCATCATGCAGATGAAGTGTTTACAAGCTGGGGCAAGGAGACCGCTCACAAATATACAGAAGAAGAATTGGATTATTTGTTGAAAGCACTGTCAGAGACAGATGCATATGGAACGATTCTTCGTTCAAAAGGAATCATTCAGATGGCAGATGGAAACTGGAAGCAGTTTGATCTTGTTCCACAGGAGTATGAAGTCAGAGACGGACAGGCTGATTATGCAGGACGTATGGTTGTAATCGGAACTGATTTGAAAGAAGCTGAACTTGCAAAATTATTCCATGTACAATAAGGATAGAATAAAGGAGAGGCATAAGTGATGATGGAACCAACACCGGTATATATATGTACAGGATTTCTAGATAGTGGTAAGACACTGCTTGTGAAAGACACTTTGATGGAGCAGGAATGGATTGAGCCGGGGCTGACTCTTTTGATTCTCTGTGAAGAGGGTGAAGAAGAATATTCAAAAGAGTATCTGGAAGAAAATGATATGGTACTTTTGAAAATTGACAAATTCGAGCAGTTAAATGCAGCATTTTTTACGAATTGTGAGAAGAATTATCATCCGGCGCAGGTGGTTATTGAATACAATGGTATGTGGAAGCTGGAAGATTTGCTGCAGTTGAAATATCCAAGAAGATGGCAGATTCAGGGAATTTATTCAACTGTCAATGGAATGACACTTGATATGTACTTGAAGAATATGAGAAATGTGTTGATGGAGCAGCTGACGGAGTCAGAGCTGATTATTATCAACCGATGCCCGGAGGGAGTGGATCGTTCTGGATTCCGCCGTGCATTAAAAGTGCAAAATCCGATGGCACAGTTGATTTTTGAAGGCCTGGATGGAAAGATTATTCAGCCGACAGCGGAAGATCTTCCGTTTGATGTAAAAGCGAATCCGATCAAAGTGGCAGATGAAGATTTTGGAATCTGGTATGTCGATGCATACGATCATCCGGAACAGTATATGGATAAAGAGATAGAGTTTGTAGCTCAGGCATTTCGACCGAAAGGAATGAAGAATGACATGTTCGTTCCGGTCAGAAAGATTATGACCTGTTGTGCAGATGATGTACGCTTGTATGGTTATCCATGCAAGATTCCAAAGGTCACAAAGATTGAGATTCAGAAATGGTATCGCGTACGAGTAAGATATTCTTTTGAGCCAAGCGAGCCATTTGAACCGGAGCAGCCGATACTTTATCTGACTCATATTGAGCCGGCAGAAGCACCGGAGCAGGATTACGTATACCTTGGGTAGATGCGGATTTAGAATTAAGAATAGAATCGGATAGAATTCAAGATATACTTGACAAAAAAGATCAAATCAGTTAGCATAACAGACAGATAAGAGATAAAATAATATATAAAGGCTATGAAGGGAAGAAGTAACGGTGGATACACCCGCACAGAGAGTTGCCGGCTGGTGAGAGGCGCGCGAAGGAAGAGATTGTGAATACATCCCTAAGCTGCGCACCGAAATCCGGATTCAGATAAAAGTATCATTTTTGATACTTGAGAATGTGGACGTGTAGGCTGTGACGAGAAGCACCCGTTAACGTGCAGAAGCTGTGAAGCAGCTTGATGAGGCTGTTGGGCGTAAGTCCGCAGTAAAATAAGGTGGTATCACGATGTAATCGTCCTTATCCAAGATTGGATAAGGACGTTTTTTATATAATAATAGGAAATTGCATTTCCTATTATATAAAAAGCCTCTGGCAGGATGCGCATTCTTTGTTCCATCCTTATAGAACATAAAATCAGAAAGAAAGAGAGAAAAAGAACATGGGAATTTATGAAGAATTACAGGCAAGAGGTCTGATCGCTCAGGTGACAGATGAAACATTGATCAGAGATTTGGTGAATAATGGAAAGGCTACATTTTACATCGGGTTCGATCCGACTGCAGACAGCCTTCATGTAGGACACTTTATGGCACTTTGCCTGATGAAGCGTCTTCAGGAAGCTGGTAATAAACCGATTGCTTTGATTGGTGGAGGAACAGCTATGATCGGTGATCCATCCGGAAGAACAGATATGCGTCAGATGATGACAACAGAGACGATTCAGCACAACTGTGATTGTTTCAAAAAGCAGATGAGCCGTTTTATTGATTTCTCAGATGGAAAAGCATTGATGGTCAACAATGCAGACTGGCTTTTGGGACTGAATTATATTGAAGTTCTGCGTGAGGTCGGAGCACATTTCTCAGTAAACCGTATGCTGACAGCAGAGTGCTATAAGCAGAGAATGGAGAAGGGACTGAGCTTCTTAGAGTTTAACTACATGATTATGCAGAGCTATGATTTCTATATGTTATACCAGAAATATGGATGTAATCTTCAGTTTGGTGGAGATGATCAGTGGAGCAATATGCTCGGTGGTACAGAACTGATCCGTCGTAAACTTGGAAAAGATGCATCAGCAATGACGATCACGCTTCTTCTGAATTCAGAAGGAAAGAAGATGGGAAAGACACAGAGTGGTGCTGTATGGCTTGATCCGAATAAGACATCTCCGTTTGAATTCTACCAGTATTGGAGAAATGTTGCAGATGCAGATGTTCTGAAATGTATCCGTATGTTGACATTCCTTCCGCTTGAAGAGATTGATGCTATGGATAAATGGGAAGGTGCCCAGCTCAATAAGGCAAAAGAGATCCTTGCATTTGAGCTGACAAAGCTTGTTCATGGTGAGGAAGAGGCTAATAAGGCACAGGAGGCTGCGAAGGCATTATTTAGTACAGGTGCGGCAGCAGATATGCCTAAGACAGAGCTTACGGATGCAGATCTTACAGATGGAAATATTGATATTCTGACTATGCTTGTAAAGAGTGGATTGACTGCTTCAAAATCTGAGGCTCGCCGTGCGGTACAACAGGGAGGAGTTTCTGTAGATGGAGAGAAAATTACAGATATTGCTCAGACATTTGCCGGAGAAGATTTGAATGGAGAAGGCGTTGTACTGAAAAAAGGTAAGAAAAATTTCCGCAAGGTCATTGTAAAATAGAAAAGAATTATATAGAATATAGAAAAAATGAAGAAAAGGATGAGAACCTATGAGATGTCCCAGATGTGACAGACCTGTGAATTCAGGAGAACTTTATTGCCCGCATTGTGGCTGTAAATTAGAGAAAAAGAAATCAAGGACATGGATCGTAGTGGCTGTAGTTGTTCTGGTGGGAGTTGTAATTGGCTGTGCCGCCGGAATGGCCGGATTTCATGCATTTGAAAAGCAGGTAAGTGAGACAGAAGAAGAATTGACTTCTGGCACACAAAAAGATGCATTGCCGGATCAGAAGACCATTGAGGCGAATAAGAAGAAAAGCGAAGAAGAACGTAAGAAAGAAGAAAAGCAGGAAGAAGAAAGCGAAAAGGAAGCTGAGATTATCCTTTCCGTAGATCAGGAAGAACCGAAAGATCTTAGCTCTTATGAACAGATTCAACCGATTTCTTCAGAAGCAAGTTCCGAGCTTGACGAGAATACTGCAGACAAGGCAATTGATGGACAGGAGTCGACATCCTGGCAGGAGGGGGTTGCCGGATACGGTCAAGGGGAAAGTCTGATGTTGAAATTTGAGAAAACTTATAATGTGAAATACCTTGCACTAAAGCTTGGAAGCTGGAAAGATGAGAATGCTTATAGTCAGAATAACCGGCCGAAAGCACTTGATATTCAGACCGATCATCTGATACGTAAAGTTACATTTCCGGATGAACAGCAGGAATGTTGGGTTACATTTTCCGATGAATGTAAGACATCGGAATTGAAATTGATTATTGAACAGGTTTTTCGAGGCAGTAAAACAAGTTGGAACGATACTTGTATTGCCGAAGTGCAGGTATACGGAACGGAAAAATAAAAGGAGGAAATGAAACATGGCATTTCATGAAGTACCAATAGAAAGTCTTGAGTTTAATCCATTCGAGAAGATAAGTAAGCAGTGGATGTTGATTACAGCAGGAGATGAGAAAAAGTCTAATACGATGACAGCAAGCTGGGGTGGCGTTGGTATTATGTGGGGCAAGAGTGTTGCAACTGCATATATTCGTCCGAACCGCTATACTAAGGAATTCGTAGACCAGTCAGACCATTTTACACTTTCGTTTCTTCCGGAGGAGAATCGTAAAGCATTAAATTATTGCGGAAAAGTAAGTGGCAGGGATGTGGAAGATAAGTGGGCACAGGCTGGACTTCATCCGTATCCGGTTGACGGAACTACGGCCGTAGAAGAGGCAGAGATGGTTTTTGTATGCAAAAAGCTGTATCATCAAGAGATGAAACCAGAATGCTTTGACGCACTGGAGAATGATGAAAAATGGTATCCTCAGAAGGATTATCATATTATGTACATTGCAGAAATTGAGAAAGTACTGGTGAGATAATGAAGATATCTACAAAAGGAAGATATGCGCTTCGGATCATGATTGATCTGGCAGAACATAATACAGGTGAGTATGTCCGGTTGAAAGACATTTCTAAGCGGCAGGGGATCACACTTAAATATATGGAGCAGATCATGCCGATTCTTACGAAGGCAGGATATGTCCGTAGTTTTCGTGGAAACAACGGTGGCTACATGTTGTCAAAGAAACCGGAAGAATATACTGCGGGAGAGATACTCAGAGCAGCAGAAGGAAGTCTGGCACCGATTAGCTGCATTGAAGATATACCAAACAATTGTGAACATTATGAAAAGTGCCGGACGGTGAAATTCTGGGAAGGACTTTGGAATGTGATCATTGAGTATACAGATAAGTATACATTAGCGGATTTCATGCAATGTAAAGAGGGCGAAAGCCAGGAGTGCAAATTATGACGTTAACACAGTTGAGATATGTGATTACGATTGCAGATACCGGATCCATGAACGAGGCATCGAAGGCATTATTTATTTCGCAGCCAAGTTTATCACAGGCAGTAAAAGAGCTGGAGACAGAGATTGGCGTAGAGCTTTTTAAACGAAGTAACCGTGGTGTATCTGTTACACAGGAAGGTACAGAATTTCTGGGTTATGCAAGACAGGTCGTAGAACAGTATGAACTGATTGAATCACATTATATTGAGCGTAAGAATGTTAAAAAGAAATTCGGAGTATCTATGCAGCATTATACATTTGCAGTCAACGCATTTGTAGAGATGGTAAGACAATTCGGTATGGATGAATATGAGTTCGCGGTCCGTGAGACAAAGACATATGAAGTCATTGAGGATGTTAAGGAATTTCGTAGTGAGATCGGGATTATATATATCAATGAGTTCAATCAGAAAGTATTGACAAAGATGATCAAAGAGTCTGATCTGGAATTTCATCCGCTCTTAGAATGTGGTGTTTATGTTTACCTGTGGAAAGGACATCCACTTGCAGCGAAAAAAGAAATTGCGATAGAAGAGCTGGAAGAGTATCCGTGTCTGGCATTTGAGCAGGGAAATTATAATTCGTTCTATTTTGCAGAGGAAGTTCTAAGTACATATGAATATAAACGTCTGATTCGGGCAAATGACCGGGCAACACTTCTGAATCTTATGGTAGGACTCAATGCATATACGCTCTGTTGCGGGATTATCTGTGAAGGCTTGAACGGTGAGGATTACTGTGCAGTAAAGTTGAAATCTGATGAACATATGACAATAGGCTATCTCAAGCGAAAAGGAGTTGCGCTTAGTCCTTTGGGACAGAAATATCTTGAAGAGATTCGCAAATACAAAGCTATGGGTGTGGATATGGATATCCGCGGAGTAGAAGATAGTAAGATAAAATAAACAATGTGTAAATGAACAGGAAGCTGGCTATAAGAAACACTTATAGCTGGCTTTTCCTTTTACATATTAGACAAGTAGGAATTGTCATGCTAATATATACCTATCAAACAGATAGGAAATATAAAATAAATTCAGATAAGAAAAGGAGATAGTGATTATGAGTGAAAAAATTACAAGAGAAAATAGAAAATTTAAATTTGAAACATTACAGTTACATGTAGGACAGGAACAGCCGGATCCGGTTACAGATGCAAGAGCAGTACCAATTTACCAGACATCATCTTATGTATTCCGCAACAGTGATCATGCAGCAGCAAGATTTGGACTGGCAGATGCAGGTAACATTTACGGACGTTTGACAAACCCGACGGAAGATGTGTTTGAAAAAAGAGTTGCAGCACTTGAAGGAGGAGTTGCAGCACTTGCAGTAGCTTCCGGGGCCGCAGCAATCACATACACAATCGAGAACCTGGCACAGAATGGTGACCACATCGTAGCAGCTAAGAATATTTATGGTGGATCTTTCAATTTATTAGAGCACACACTTCCGCAGTACGGAATTACAACAACATTTGTTGATATTTTCAATGAGGAAGAAGTCGAGGCAGCATTCCAGGAGAATACAAAAGCATTATTTATCGAGACACTTGGTAATCCAAACTCAGATGTTGTAGATGTTGAGAAATATGCAAAAATCGCACATGCACATAAGGTGCCGCTGGTGGTAGATAACACATTTGCAACACCTTACCTTGTAAGACCAATCGAATATGGTGCTGATATCGTAGTACATTCTGCAACAAAATTCATTGGTGGACATGGAACAACAATTGGTGGAGTTATTGTAGACGGAGGAAAATTTGACTGGGAAGCATCAGGAAAATTCCCATCATTAACAGAACCAAATCCAAGTTACCATGGAATCAGCTTTACAAAAGCAGTCGGAGCCGCAGCATTTGTTACAAAGATCCGTGCAATCCTGCTTCGTGATACAGGTGCAACAATTTCACCGTTCCATTCATTCCTGTTCTTACAGGGACTTGAAACACTTTCACTTCGTGTAGAGCGTCACGTACAAAATGCACTGAAAGTCGTAGAATACCTGAACAATCATCCACAGGTAGAGCATGTAAACCATCCGTCAGTATCTACAGACCCGGAGCAGCAGGCACTTTATAAGAAATACTTCCCAAATGGCGGAGGTTCCATCTTTACTTTTGAGATTAAAGGAGATGCACAGAAAGCAAAAGACTTTATCGATAATCTGGAGCTCTTTTCACTCCTTGCAAATGTAGCCGATGTTAAATCACTTGTAATTCATCCGGCAACAACAACACACAGCCAGTGCACAGAGGAAGAACTGTTAGACCAGGGAATTAAACCAAACACAATCAGACTTTCTATTGGTACTGAGAATATTGATGACATTATCCAAGACCTTGAAGAAGCCTTCAAGGCAGTAAAATAACCCTATCTCACATCAATTTAGGACGTAGTTGTTTTCAACAACTACGTCCTAAATTGAATTATATCAGATATGCAAAAAAAGGTATGTCATGCGGTGTGTGATGCACATCTCTCAGCAAGAATACCGAGGCATTCTTGAAATATCTCAAAATATAATTTAAATTTTTAAAACTTCAAATACATGGTGTTGTATGGTGCCAATTCGATTTTTTCATCCATTGAGATATCAACATCGTGGATTAAATCGTGTACGTTTCCATTCAAATCCTGATGCCATGCTGTGTAAGGTGAATCAGAAGCATTGACAGCAATTAATATACGCTCTTGGTTTGTGCAGCGTTCAAAAATCAGTTGATGATTCTGGATAACGACATTGCGATAGGAACCATTACAGAGTGCATCACTTTGTTGACGGATATGGATTAATTTTTTGATGAATCCAGTTAGTTCATTTGGTTTTGGAGCATCGAAACATGGGCGTAAAGCATAATCGTTGTCCGGTGCTTTCTCACCTTTTTCGCCCCATTCGCTTCCATAGTAGAGGCATGGAATTCCAGGCATACCAAAAAGTAGACCGTATGCCAGAGGAATATGAGCGGGATTTGTGAGTATACTGGCAAGTCTTGTTACGTCATGATTATCTGCAAATGTCATAAGATGCTTTCCACGGTAAATGCACCAGTTGTCCGGACCGAACTGGCGATGCAGAGAATGAGCAATCTCAAAGAGATTCATACAGTTAAAGCTGGAATAAAGTCCTTTGTAGCATTCATAATTGGTGCAGCTATGAAGCATTTCATCATTCACAATCTGATTGTAGTCGCCAAATAATACTTCGCCAATCAGTGCAAAATCAGGTTTTAATTCTTGAACAAATCTGCGCAGACGTTTCATGAATTCTCGGTCTAGACAATATGCAACGTCCAGACGAAGTCCATCGATGTCAAAGGTGTCGATCCAGAACCGTACACAGTCCAGAAGATAATCGACAACAGCAGGATTTTGCAAGTTCAATTTTACGAGTTCAAAATGACCTTCCCAGCCTTCGTACCAGAATCCATCGTTATAACAGCTGTTGCCGTCAAAGCTGATATGGAACCAGTCTTTGTAAGGAGAATCCCATTTTTTTTCTTGTACATCACGAAAAGCCCAAAAACCACGGCCAACATGATTGAAGACACCGTCTAATACGATTTTGATACCATGTGCGTGAAGATCCTGACATACATCTGCAAAATCTTGATTTGTACCGAGACGGCAGTCAATATTTCGGAAATCTCTGGTGTCATAGCCATGGTTGTCTGAATCAAAAATTGGATTTAATAAAATGGAATCAATACCGAGATCTTTCAGATAATCGGACCAATTCATGATCTTGCGGATTCGTGGTACAGTAATACCATCATTGTGTACCGGAGCACCACAAAAACCAATCGGATAAATTTGATAAAATATACTATTATAAGTCCACATAATAAGCCTTCTTTCCTATTGTAGTCATTCTTGAATTATTTATAATTATAACATTTTTTTAACATAATTTGAAACCAGATGAACAGAATGATTCCTTTTAGGATTGAAGAAATGGAAATGCTCCACCAAATTCCGTTCAGTCCCAATGGAGTAGCAGTAAGGATCAGAGCCAGTGGAATTCTCATAATGTTTAATGTGATTCCGGAAATGGAAGGCGGCAATGTCTTCCCGTAGCCGCAAAATGCACCGGATGTCATAATCTCCAGACTGGAGAATAGTTGGGAAATGCCAAGAATCATCAAGTAACTGACACCCATTGGGATAACATCTGGTTCGGTAATAAATATTTTAAAAATAGGAACAGGGAAAACAATCAGCAGTATAGTGCAGAAAAGTCCCCATGGAAGTACGATTTTCAGTGCACAGCGGTAGCCTGCACGAATCCGGTCTTCTTTTCCGGCGCCGTGATTCTGAGCAATAAAAGAATTAACCGCAGAAGAAAATCCATCAGATGTCATCCAGGAGATGGATTCAATCTGTGCACCTACCTTTTGTACGGCTACAGCAGCGTCACCATATCCTGCCACAAGTCTTGCTACAATCATAGAGATGCCTGTAAATACAAGACTTTGCAGACAAGAAGGAAGCCCAAGCCGGAGAATGGAAGCTGCTAAGTTAAAATCAAGTCGTCGGAACAGATGAATCTGATGGAATAATATATTATCTTTTAAAGCAAAAAATAAAAAAAGAAGTGTAACAATCATCTGTGCAAGGACGGTTGCAAGAGCAGCACCGGCTACATTTAACGCTGGAAACGGTCCAATGCCAAAGATTAATATAGGATCAAGAATAATATTTATGAACAGCCCGGCGCTGGTCGATAAGAAAGCCGGATGGCTGTTCCCGATGGCAGTAAAGAGTCCGGTAAATATTTGGTTTAAAAATGAAAATATAATGAGTCCACAAGTGATCATAAGATAGCTGACAGCATCATTTATGACATCAGGACTATTTAAATGGAAGAATGAAATCAATGGTTTTGCGGCAAATATACATAAAAGGCCATACAAAATGCCAAGAAGAATAGTCATCTGGAATGCCGTGGAGCCATAGTGTCCGGCAAGTTCTGAATCGCCACTGCCGATAGCATGTCCGACATGAACCTGACCGCCCATTCGTGTTAAAGTGACAAGTCCATTTGCAAGCCACATATACATACCGGCAGCACCTATGGAAGCTACGGCAGAACTGCCAAGACGTCCAATCCAAATCATGTCAATCATATTGTAAGCCATCTGAATCAATGAGGTTGCCATGATTGGAATGGCAAGTCGTGTAAGTGAAGGCAGAATTGGCCCATTTATAAGATCAATTTTCTTTTTCATAATAGTAAAACCCCCAAGAAATGTGATGCCAATAAATGTTTTCCCCAAGAACATTGGCGAGATAGCGCTGACATCTAAAAGTATGATAACATGAACAATAAAAGAAAGATATAAGAAATAAATGAAAAATCTCATGAAAAATCTTATAAAAATTTGATGAAAAATGTTTATAAAAAATTCGAAAAACGGTTGACACACCCGGCTCAGTATAATATAATATGACAGTATGACAAAAGGAGAAACGACATGAGGCCAAAGCCCCGGAATCATGTTGATTTCGATAGAGCAGTAAAAAAACAATAATTACGTTAATGAATTACAGGAGGGAATTCCATGAAGACTTATATGGCTAATCCAGATAAGATTGAAAGAAAATGGTATGTAGTTGACGCTACAGGATATACATTAGGACGCCTTGCATCAGAAGTTGCTAAGGTATTAAGAGGTAAAAACAAACCTCAGTTTACACCACACGTTGACACAGGTGATTATGTAATCGTTGTTAACGCTGAGAAGATCAACGTAACAGGTAAGAAGATGAATCAGAAGATTTATTACAACCACTCTGATTATGTAGGAGGAATGAAAGAGACTACATTAGCAGAGATGATGGCTAAGAAACCTGAGAAAGTTATCGAGCTCGCAGTTAAAGGAATGCTTCCAAAAGGACCTTTAGGAAGATCTATGATCAAGAAGCTTCACGTATATGCTGGACCGGATCATGAGCAGCAGGCTCAGAAGCCAGTTGAGCTTACATTTTAAGGAAAGGTTGAAAGGAGGACATTACAGTGGCTAAAGCAAAATTCTACGGAACAGGAAGAAGAAAAAAATCAGTTGCAAGAGTTTACCTTGTACCAGGAACAGGTAATATTACAATTAATAAAAGAGATATCGATGAGTATCTTGGACTTGAGACATTAAAAGTTGTTGTTCGTCAGCCATTAGTTGCTACAGAGACAGCAGACAAATTTGATGTAATCGTTAACGTAAAAGGTGGCGGATACACAGGACAGGCTGGAGCAATCCGTCATGGAATCGCAAGAGCACTTCTTGAGGCAGATTCAGAGTACAGACCAGTTCTCAAGAAAGCTGGATACCTTACACGTGACCCACGTATGAAAGAGCGTAAGAAATACGGTCTTAAATCCGCTCGTCGCGCACCACAGTTCAGCAAACGTTAATTTCAGTTCGCAATGCGTTTACAACACGTTTGCAACAAAAATATCTAAAAAATATAGGACACTTTTCAGTGATAGACACTGGAGAGTGTCCTTTTTGCTATGCAGATATTGCTTCAGCGGTTATGCTGTCCTTTTCTACTAAGGTTTTATTAATTGCGTTCACAAGAACCTGCATAAATTTAAGGTGCATAAATTTAACACAACCTTTACAGCTTTTAGATTGACTATGTGTGGGCTTTTTGTTATACTCTACAACAATACTATTTTAAGGAGGAATATTTAACATGGACGAAAGTGATAATGATTCTGAAGCGAACCAATTCAATAGAATTTTTATTTATATATCGCAAGGCATGGACTATGTATTCAGAACATAGACCATGCCTTTTGTTGCTTTTAGAAAGTGTGATATTTAGATAATTTTATTGTAGGAAGGTTTTATTTATGAGTACATCAATTTTTATTCTTTTATTAGTGCAGATTATTTTAATTATATTAAACGCGATTTTTGCGAGTGCGGAGATTGCTGTTTTATCAATGAATGAAACAAAACTAGAACGAATGGCAGAACAAGGTAATGGTCGGGCAAAGAGATTAGTACGATTAACACAAGAGCCGGCACGATTTCTTGCGACAATTCAGGTTGCAATTACGTTGTCGGGATTTTTGGGAAGTGCTTTTGCAGCAGATAATTTCTCAGAACCTTTAGTTGATTGGGTTGTAGGAATGGGCGCGAATATTCCACGTTCTACTTTAGATACCATAGCTGTTATATTGATTACATTGATTTTATCATATTTCACGTTGGTTTTTGGCGAATTAGTTCCAAAGAGAATCGCAATGAAAAAATCTGAAGAGCTGGCAATGGGGATTTCAGGATTGGTTACGGGAATCTCTATCTTATTTAAGCCAATCGTTTCATTTCTTTCAATATCAACAAATATTGTCTTGAGGATTTGTGGCATTGATCCAAATGAAACGGAAGATCAAGTGAGTGAAGAAGAAATACGTATGCTTGTTGATGCGGGAAGTGAAAAAGGAACAATAGATCATCAAGAAAAAGAATTTATTCAAAGAGTTTTTGAATTTAATGATATTGTGGCGGGTACGATTGCTACACATCGAACAGATGTGACAATATTATGGATGTCTGATGATGTGAAGGAATGGGATGAAACAATCCACAATACACGACATACCCTTTATCCTGTCTGTGGAGATTCGATAGATCATGTTGTTGGTATTTTAAATGCAAAAGACTATTTTAGATTAAAAGAAAAAAGTAAGGATATGGTTATAGATTCTGCAATTTCTGCCCCATACTTTGTTATGGAAACTACAAAAGCGGATGTGCTTTTTAAAAATATGAAACAATCGAAGCAATCTATGGCGATTGTATTAGATGAGTATGGTGGAGTGGTTGGAATAGTGACTCTTTATGATTTATTAGAAGAAATTGTTGGTGATTTAAACGATATTGAACCAATAGCGTTGGAAGAAGAAACTGTTATTATAAGAATAAGTGATGACAAGTGGGAAGTGAAAGGAAATATACGATTAAGTGATATTGAAGACGCTATAGGTGTTGCATTTACAGCAGAAGATTGTGACACATTTACTGGATTTGTATTTCAAAAATTTGGTATGGTACCAAAGGATGGGGATTCAAAAATAGAATTAGAAATAGAAAATATGCATATAATCATTGACAAAATAAAAGAGCATCAAGTTGAACATGCAATTATAGAAATTTTAGAATAAAAATTTTGAAATCGCATTTGAAAATTTTTTTAGAAACAAATTTACAATTGTTTTTTGGGAAAATAAGACGAATAAAGATGAGTTTGTTTTGAGATAATTGAGATTTCTGAAATGAGTTGATATAATATCTTTATTACTATGTGTAGAAGGATGTCTTATGCTAAAAAACAGGAGGAATTTGAAATGAAAATGATGAAGAAGGTTTCGGTTTTTCTTTTGATGTTGGTGTTGTGTATGAGTGTAATGGTAATTCCAGCTTTTGCATCATCCACTTCTCAAGATGGGCTGGAAGTTGCCTTGACTACGGACAAAGAAACGTATGATAAAGGAGAGCAAATTGAAGCATCTTTGACGGTGACAAACACAAATGACTATGCGGTCAATAATGTATTGCTGAAAAAAATGATTCCAGATGGATACAAGCTAGCCAAAGGATCAACGGTAACAAAACAGGTAGAGTCTTTGGCAGCAGGTGAAAAGGTATCTTTGACTGTTAGATATGTAGCAGAAGATTCTAATAATAAGGAAAAACCTGGTAATGGAGATAATGCCAGTGATGTAAACAAGCCTGGCTCAGGAGATAAAAATAATTTCAGTAGTAAAGACGATGGATCGGGCATTATTGGAAATGCTACCAATAACCCTCATACAGGTGATGATAGCAGTATTGCACTTTGGGTTGGGTTAATAGTTATTGCAATTATTGGCATTGGGATAATTATATTATTAAAGAAAAAGCAAGGAAAACGTTTTCTTTCATTGTTCCTATGTTTTGTAATGGCAGGAATGCTTGCTCCGATTTCAACTATAAATGTTCGTGCGGCAACAGTGCAAAGAAATATACATCTTTCACAAAATGTTTTGATTGGAACGAATCAATTAACTTTAAATGCGTTGATTACTTATGATATAGATGAGGAAGATGGATTAAAAGATTCAGATAATGATGGGCTGATTGACGTTGATGAAGATGAAATCAAAACTGATTCTATGAATCCGGATACGGATGGAGATGGTTTAAGTGATTATGAAGAAGTTATCTTGGGGACAGATCCTTTAACTCCGAATGATTATGATAAAAGTCTTGATAGCGATTCGGATGGGATCGTGGATATTGAAGAAATTAAAGTTTATGGAACTGATCCTTACAATGCAGACACGGATAGTGATGGATTGAGCGATTACGACGAAATAAATGTGTATGGGACTAATCCAACTCGAAACGATACAGATGAAGATACCTTGTCAGATGGTTTTGAAATTCAACATGGTCTTAATCCGAATAAGGCAAGTACAGATGGAGTGACCAATGATGGAAAAGTGATCATTGATCAAACAATATCAGATGATGGAATTAGCCTGACATTGCGGGATAAATCAAATTTGGCAAAACCAAACATTAGTGGAAAAACTTTTGGTGAGTTAGCAGATAATGTATTCCTTTCTAAAGGCACTGATTCAGCATTTGATGATATGAGGTCTGTGATTGGCAGAGCTGTTTATGTAGATGGTAGTAATGAATATGTAAATGGACTTACTCTGACATTTGATTTATCTTCCTATGAAGGTAGTTTGGAAAATTTAATGATTGCTGTTTTGAATGACGAGGGTCTTTTTGATATTGTTGATTCAATATTAAACGAGAATGAACTTTCATGTCAATTAGAGAAGAGTGGAACGTATTGTGTGTTAGATTTGGATGAATTTTTAAGTGGACTTGATTTAGATTTAAGCTCTTATTGGAATGAAGGTATGGAATCTGAGGTTTCAACACATTCATTGTTATCAGAAGAAGATTTGAGTGAAAATGCAAATGCAATTGTATGTGATGATAATTATAGTGATAATTTGAATGAAGAAGTAACTGGTGAAAGTAGTGATGACGCTGAAATGACAGAAGAAAACATAAACCAAACATCTGGTGATGAAACTTCTTCAGTCTCGTTATTTAGTTCGTCTTCTGATTCAGGCTTTTATAAAGCAGAAGTAGACGAAGATCTTTTAACAACTTTAAATGAAACGAACAAAGCCATGTTGTCATCGACAGTGAGCGGACAGGCAGATATTGTATTTGCTATTGATACAACAGGTTCTATGTCTTCTACAATCAATAATGTAGTAACAAATGTCACTTCTTTTGCAACTACATTATCAGATAATTACAATGTTAATGTTAATTATGCTTTAATTGATTTTAAAGATTTAGAAGAAGATGGAGCAGGAACAACAACTGTAATAAAAAATGGATCATCGAATTGGTTTTCAAATGTTAATACTTTTGTAAATAAAGTAGACACACTTGTTGCTAGTGGTGGCGGTGATTCACCTGAGTGTAGTGTTGATGCGTTAGAAACGGCTCGCCGACTTGATTTTAGAACTTCTGCAAGTAAGTTTATTATTTTGATTACAGATGCTTCATATAAAGAGATAAATGATTATGGAATTGTGTCTATGGCAGAAGAAATTGAATTGCTGAAAGCAGACGGTGTTAATACATCTGTTGTCACTACATCTAACTATCAAGATACTTATCGATCTCTATATGAGTCTACAGGTGGAATTTATGCGAATATCAGTAGTAGTAATTTTAGCTCGTCATTGCTTGAATTGGCTGATTTAATTGGTGAAACAACATCTGATGGTACTTGGGTAATTTTAAAGCATGGATATAGATATGTAAGGCTAACGGATGAAACTGATCAAGATGGAGACGGTTTATCTACTACTTATGAATTAGGTAATGAAGAAGAAATTGATTTAACACCTTTTATCAAATTTTTATTAAGCAGTCATGGAGTTCCTTTTGAAAACTATTTAGGAAAAACAACTATAAAAGTGTATGATGCTAAATCTGATCCAACAAAAGATGATACAGATAATGATGGTATTATTGATAAAAAAGATGATGCACCTTGGAGTATAGGATTAAAAGATGGAATTGTGGGTGCTATTAAGATTTGCTCGTATGGAGATGGGGCTGGAAGTTCGGCTGGAATTAGCGGACATGCATATCTTGCCTATACAAGTTTTGTTACAACAGATATTACTCTTTATGGAATTAAGGTAAATGCAATTGAGGAAACTGCTAAGGAGAATGATACAAGAAAAGATCGTCCAACTGACCATACTTTTTCCATGAAAACGGATAGTGTAATATCAATTGGTGGATGGGCTGGATGGTTGCCAGATGACCTCAAAGGTTCGTGGATTAATAATGAACTATATTTGTTTCAGGATAATATTCCAGATGATCAGACATCGCTAATGAAGTACATTACTTATAATCAAATGGAACAAATGGAATCATCTGTAAAAGCTCATTCTAAGTGGACAATGCTATATAATTGTTCAGCGTTTGCTGCAGATGTTTGGAATGATACATTGGATGATAACTTGTCTGCTAAGGGACCTTGGGCGAGTCCAAAATCATTAGCATATCATATCCAAAAAAGAAGTGGATATGAAATAGCTGCTCCAATGTATTCAGAATGGCCTTAAAATGAAAAAGAAAATTGTACTTTTAATAGTGTTCATCATGTTGTTGGCAAGTATTTTAAAAATGTTTTTTTACTTTGAAATAGATGCAAAAAATATTGTCCCATATAATTTTTGCATGACTCAGAATAAAATAGAATTTGACATTTCATTAACAGAGGGATTTTATGGAGTAGTAGATTATTCATATGAGATTAAAAATGATCGACTATATATTTCTTTTTATGGGAGTTATTTCATGAGAAAATCGCCAAATACTTATGTGAATCATGTTTCTATCTTCTCAAATAGAAGAATTAAAATGATTGTGTTTAAGTCTAATCATAATGAAATTACAGAATGGCAAGAATAAGTACTCATATATTTATAGTGATATGTTGGATATCTGAAAAATTACCGAGAAGAAATTTTAAATTTAAAAGAGGAGATTGATATGAAGAAAACGAGCATATTATTGGTTGTGATACTAGTATTGTTGGTGAGTGCCGGGTGCTCAAAAGATACACTGGAATATGATATGAACCTTGGATATGATTTGAATAATGTAAAACACAAAGACATTACATTCAATGTGTATCATTCCAATACGGAAGATAATTCATGGGAACAGATTGCCAGTTTTCCTTGTTCTCCACAGCCTGGTCATTATAATGATGTCAAATTAGAATATAAACCAGGTCAGATAACAGCTGTTCTAAATGATAATACGTATGCGAAATCAGAAGATGGCAATTCAGTGACATATGACGGAACAATGGAAGCCAATTATGAGTTTAAGATTGACGGATTTAAAGGCTCTTTGCCTGGATGGAAGTGCTTCGATATAAAGGACATAGAAGGAGAGCAGCTTGTAAGGTTATATCCTATTTCTAATAGCGGTGCAGTTTCCTTCCTTGGAGATATCAGATTAGACAAACCGTACGATATTGAGCAAGAGACTGACACTATAGATAATATTTTGATCACTATCGTAATGAAATAACACTATGCAATATATAAGGAGATTAGAATCACATTAAAATCAGAATTTAAAACTAAAAGAAGGCATCTGCAAGGGAATCGTGCAGATGCCTTCTTTTAGTTTTGAAACCATAATAAGCTTTATAACAGATTGATGATATTTAAACAAGGCATGCAAAGTTTACTATTCGACAGATGAAAGAAATGTTAAAATCGTCATATAGGAGGAATAAAGGAACAATGATAAACGTTGAAGAACTTGGTGCCCGGATTATCATCGGTATCGGGGATGGCTCAGCAGTATGATTACGACTGTGCCATTTTTACGCGGTGTTACAGTATTGCCTCTGAATCTGCTGTTTGACGTGGCAGAGCCGGCAATACAGACTTATATTTTTACAACATTGACTATCATTAATCTGGCAACTGCGGTGAAAGTAGCCGGACATGAATAAGTAAGAGGAAGAAGTAATAAGAAAAAGTAAATTTTTGAGATAATAGGAGGAATAATCGTAATGAATACAGTTGGAATCGGAATGGGTATTATCATGGGACTGGCAGCACTTGGAATCGGAATTGGTCAGGGACTGGCACTTAGTAAAGGACTTGAGGGAATGTCCAGATAGCCAGAAGCAGCAGGTAAGATTCAGACAGGTATGATCGTAGGTATGGCTATCATGGAGACTATCGGAGTTCTTAGTTTCGTAATTGCTATCATGATGTCAGGAAAACTGTAGGAAGAAGAGAAGGGAAAGGAGGCAGTCCGATATGAAAGTACAATTATATCAAGACCTGCTTACGGTAAACTGGAACCTGCTCTTTTCAGTTATTACAGTTGTTGTGTTAGTTCTGATATTGAAGCATTTCTTTTTTGAGAAGGTGCATCGTTTCATGGAGTCAAGAAGCGAACAAGTGGCGGCAGAGATTGAAGAAGCGAAAAAGACAAATGAGCTGGCCAATCAGAGGCTTGCAGACTATGAGGCGCAGATCGCAGGTGCAGAGTCTGAAAAACGTGAGATCATAAAGAATGCCATGGAAGATGCAAAGGTGCAGGCAGGAGAGGTCCTTTCACAGGCAAATGAGGAAGCTCAGAAACTGAGAGAGAAGAACCTAAAAGAGATTGAACGAGATAAGAAGACTGCAAGAAGCAGGAAGCAGTCATTAATAAGATCATAGAAGAGGCAGAGGATACAGCAGAGGAAGCGGAGCTTATTAAAAAGGATATTGCAATCTCAAAGGGTGCGGAATATATTGGAACATTAATTGACGCTAAGTATAATTAATTTTTTTTAGGACAATAAGCGGGAATCCTCGGCAATTCAATTACCGAGATGAAAGCGCAAGATTGTGCATGTTTGCACCTT
>CAKRCL010000012.1 GCA_934307335.1 uncultured Dorea sp.
AAAAGTAACAAAAAGAAACCCCTAACCCCTCATGAATGAGGGGCAGGGGAGTTGAAGTGTCGGAGACACTTTTTTATCGGGAAAATTCTCCTAATAAAAATTTTGGCAAAGAGGCGTATTTTTATTCTAAATATAGAAGCTTTTGATAAATATATGTGAATAATCAATTTGACGAATAAAAATGGTGAGGGTAAACTTGTAAAGTTAAAAGTCATTTTTGAAAGGTAATTGCTGTGTCTAAAAGATATTGTACAAGGAAGTGGTGAGTAATGAACTTTGAACAAATAAAATCGTTTTTGAGTGTAGCAAAGACTGGAAATTTTTCTCAGGCTGCAAAAGAAAGGTTTGTTTCCCAACCTACAATCAGTAATCAGCTAAAAATGTTGGAAAAGGAACTGGGTGTTCAGCTATTTCTTAGAAATTCTAAAAATATAACTTTGACAGAACAGGGCAGGATGTTTCATAAATATGCAAATCAACTTGTTTCTATTGAAAAGGATATTATGATTGGAATCAAAGAAGACCGGCAGGTGGAGTATGGAATTCTGGATATTGTAGCCCCACATTTGCAGACGGATCGACAGTTGGGAGATTTTCTAAATCGGGTTCTTGAAGAAAAACGAAAAGGAGTAATGTATCGGATTGTAGAGAGGGATGATGAGTGTATTCCAGGACTGGTGTTATCGGGAGAAGTAGAATTAGGTGTGACAAATACAATAATAAATGATCCGAAATTGGGGTATGAAAAGGCATTTGTTGAAGAAATCGTATTGATTACACCGAATACAGAGAAATATCAGAATTTAAATCCAGAGGAGTTGAGAACGCTTTTATTGAAAGAAGGACATATACGTTATGATTTTGGAAATGGAAGCGATTTTTTGTGGAATGATTTCTTCGGAAAAATAATTGGAGTGGAATTGCATGATATAAAAACAGTTGCAAGGTGTTCGAATTACAACATTATTCTGGAAGCTGTAAAAGAAAGCCGTGGAATCGCATTTATGAGTAGTACAGTTATGCAAAAAGAATGGAAAAATGGAGAAATATTGGCTTACCGTTGCAAGGAGTTACTTGAAAAACCGTTTTATGTTGTTTATTTAAAAGAACGTGTTGAATCATCAGAAATATTATGTCATGCGAAAGATGTACTTGTAGAAGAGATGAATTGTAGTATAGATAATCCGTATAAATCATTTTAAATATAAAAATAAACAATCATTATTTTTTTTGATTACTCAGAGGAAAATAATTAAAAAATGAAATTGGACAATTAGGAAAAACTGATGTTATGCTAATTGAGTACTAACGAAAAGGAGGAAATGAGAAAGTATGAAAAGAAAAGTGGTTAGTGTTCTATTGGCTGTAGCAATGGCTGTTGGTGTCTTAGCTGGATGCGGAAGCAGTAAAAGTTCAGATACAAGCAGTACAAAAAAAGAGGCAGAAATTGATCCGAAAACTGCAGGTACAACACCTCACGATGAAGTGGAAGGTGAGATTACATTTGCTGCATGGGGAAGTGACGCTGAGTTAGAGACAGACCAGGCAGTATTGGATGCATTCCAAAAAGAGTACCCGAATGTAAAGGTGAATTTTGAGCCAATCAACGATGACTATAAGACAAAAGTTGAGACAATGATGTTAGCAGGAGATGCACCGGACGTTATTTACGGACATCCAAAGTATTTTCAGGAGTGGTCAAAGATGGGATTATTATTAGACCTTCAGCCATATTTTGACAACAATGAGCAGTTCCAGAATGAATCTGTATACGCTACAAACCTTTACGAGGCGTTCAAATATGACGGAGACATGATGTCTACTGTAAACGGAGCAGATACATTTCTGTTATTCTACAACAAGGATTTGTTCGATGCAGCAGGAGTTCCATATCCTACAGATGACTGGACATGGGATGATTTCCTGGCAGCATGTGATAAACTTACAGTTGATACTGATGGAGACGGAAAGACAGACCAGTACGCAATTTCTGCCGGCAAAGGACGTGAGCAGATTACAGCATATATGGCAGCTTTCGGTGGGAATCTTTATGATGACGTAAACAATCCGACAGAGGTTAAGGTTGACAGTGAAGAAAACAAAGAAGCATTACAGATGTGGTATGATCTGATCTACAAATATGGATACGCTCCGGATGCTGAAGGCAGTGAAGTTGTTTCTGGTGGATTTGACGGTGGACAGGTCGCTATGGACTTAGACGGAGTATACCAGTGTGTATATCGTTCCGGTGTTGACTTCAACATGGGTCTTGCAGCACTTCCGATGGAGAAAGAAAACTCACATTATGTATCTCTGATGGCTGGATACTGTGTTCCAAAGACAACAAAATATCCAGAAGCTGCATGGGCACTTGCTTCCTTTATGCAGGAGAAAAAGGGACAGGAAATTCTTGCTTCCACAGGATTGATCACAACGGTTGACAAAGATGTTGCTTCTTCTGATGCAGTTATCAACATGGAAGGTGCACCGGATAATCACATTTTAAGAGTGACATCTCTTGAAAATGCTGTTAATGTTGATCCCAAATTACCGAACTGGGATGAGACAGCAGATACAGTTTGGACACCTGCAATTGACAAGTTGTATAATGGAGACCAGGATGTTGAGGCAACTTTGAAAGAACTTCAGAATGGTTTGGAAGAGATGCTAAAAGCAAATTAATTAGGATAAGTAGTTTATAAATGTATAAAGAGGTGTTTTGGCAGGAAAAGTCAAAACACTTTTTTATATCAGAAATGAGGATAATGATGAATACACGTGAAAAAAGAGAAAAAAGAAAATTTTTCCTATTCATAAGTCCATGGGTGATTGGATTTCTAGTATTTACACTGATTCCAATGATGATGTCATTTTATTATAGTTTTACAGACTGGAATGTGTTGACACCGGAGACATTTGTTGGTCTAGATAATTATACGGGATTATTTAAAGACGAACTATTTTATCAGTCCATTAAGGTGACAGGAGTCTATACATTGATTATGGTTCCGTTAAATGTATTTCTGTCTTTGCTGGTGGCGGTGCTTTTGAATATGGAAAGCTCAGGAACAAGCCTGTTTCGTGCGATTTTCTATATTCCTGCAGTACTTCCGGCGGTTGTTGTGTCAGTACTTTGGACATGGATCTTGAACTCAAAATACGGGCTTTTAAATGATGCATTATCTAAGCTTGGAATAGAAGGCCCGAGATGGTTGTCGGATCCGAAGTGGGCGATGTGGTCCATGATTATTATGGGTATCTGGGGAATTGGTGGAGGTATTATCATGTATCTTGCCGGACTTCAGGCTGTTCCGAGAAATCTTTATGAAGCTGCCAGATTAGATGGGGCTAGATTCTGGAACCGACTTTTCTATATTACAATCCCGTCTATGAGTCCGATTATTTTGTTTACATTTTTAACAGGTATGATTGGAACGTTACAGATATTTACACCAGCTTACATTATGACTAGTGGAGGTCCGAACAATTCAACTTTATTTTATGCATATTATTTGTATAAAAATGGATTTTCATATCGAAAAATGGGTAAAGCATGCGCTATGGCATGGCTGCTATTAATTGTGATTTTCCTACTTTCTATGCTGGTTTTAAGAGTATCAAGGAATATGGTCTATTATGAATCTGACGAAGGAGGGAAACTGGTATGATAAATAAAAGAAGAAATCTGACTATTTTACGTTATGCGGTTATTATTCTTTTTGCAATACTATTTTTGATTCCTTTTGTTTGGATGATTGTCAGTTCCGTAAAGAATCCATTGAAGGTATTTACAAGACCGATTCAGTGGCTGCCAGATGAATTTCACTGGGAGAATTATAAGAGATTGTTTGCAGAATACCATTTTGAACGCAATATCTGGAATACGATTAAATTGTGTCTGTTAAATATAGTTGGAACAGTGACTTCCTGTTCTCTTGTAGCTTACGCGTTTGCATTCAATAAATATCGTGAGAAAAATAAAATATTCTTTCTTGTGCTTGTAACAATGATGCTTCCTGGAACAGTTACATTTTTTCCGCAGTTTATTCTTTTTACTAAGATGGGCTGGTATGGAACAACTCTGCCACTCTGGGTTCCGTCATTTTTCGGAAGCGCTTATTATATTTTCTTTTTGCGCCAGTATTTCCTGACAGTGCCGACAGCTATGATTGATGCAGCCAAAATTGACGGTTGTGGAGATTTGAGAATTTTACTTCAAATTATTGCACCGATGGCAAAGCCGGTGTATGTAGTTATGATTCTGAATACATTTGTCGGTGTATGGAGCGACTTCTTTAATCAGTTGATTTACATTACAAGAAGTGAGAATTATACGGTTTCTATGGGACTTAGCCAGTTGAATTCTTCTTATGGAAGTACGAATAACAGTACATTGCCGATTCTGATGGCAGGATCATTTATTGTGTCTATTCCGGTTCTTCTGATTTATTATTTTGGACAGAAAGCAATGTTAAAGGCTTATGTGTTCAAGGATGTGGAGAAGTAATATGAACTGGAAAATGATAGACGAAATAAAAAAGTCCCCCAAAAGGCTTGTAAGTCCAATTTGGGGTGGAGAAAAAGTATTTCATTTTTTGTGCCTGGGACATCTGGATCTTTCGAAAGCTCTGGGATTTGAGCTTGAAAAAGTATCAGACTCATTGACGATTGTAAAAGAAGGACAGCTTACTACGGAAGAAGAATTGGATTATCTGATTCAAAAAAACGAATTTGATGTTTCCTGTTTTGAGTCGGAAATTCAATGTCTGAAAGGAATGCTGAAAGATCAGGAAGAAATGGGGCAAAATGCTTACTGGTGTGGTGGCGGTGCGTTTGGACCGCTGACGGTAGCGTCCGGAATTCTGGGAGCAGAGCATATGCTGCGTCTTGTAGTGAAGAATCCAGAATTTGTGGAACACTTTGTGGCGTACATTACAGACTGGCTGATTGGGCTTGCTAAGCGGGAAACGCAGGAAGGGCAGAAATTTTTCTGGATTGCAGAGCCGGTAGCATCACTTCTTGCGCCAAAGCGGTTCTGGAGATTTTCCGGACAGTATCTGCAGAAAATTTTTAAAGCTGCCGATGTTCCGGGCATGTTGCATGTCTGTGGCAAAACACTGGCACATACGACATATCTGGAGCAGACAGGCGCGCAGGTACTAAGTATTGATTACTGCACAGATATTGGAGAATGCATTCGTATGGTTTCTTCGGAGACTATTATCATGGGAAATGTATCACCAGTGAATTTGAGAGAGGGAACTACAACGGATGTTAGAAAAGAAGTGGAAGAGATTCTACGTGTATGCGAAGGATATCCAAACTTTGTGCTGGGTACAGGCTGTTCCATTATCGGAGGAACACCGGATGAAAATATGCAGGTGCTCTTTGATGTAGTAAATGGAAAATAAATGAAAAAATTAAATTTATTTCAGTTGGCATGGCCAATCTTTTTAAATGGCGTATTAGGGATTATACTTGGATTTATAGATGTTTTTGTATTGAGTAAAGTCAATGATCTGGCAGCCAGTGCAGTTAGCACGGCCTGCCAGGTTACTTCTATCTGCAGCTTGATCATCAGTGCAGTCTGCAGTGCGGCATGTATTATGATTGCGCAGTATCTGGGAAAAGGGAACCGGGACCGAGTTTCCGGAATTTCAGCGCTTTGTATTACGATTAATGTGATATTAGGGCTGGAAATTTTTGTAATTGTGTTTGTGTTTCATGACACATTTCTCAGAATGCTTGGAGCAAAAGGTGATTTGTATCACATGGCATCGGAATATTTACAGATTCTTGTATGGGGAATTGTACTGGATGCCTACAGCAGCACAATTGGCAGTATTCTTTACAGTCATGGAAAGACCAAGATCTCGGTGCTGATTTCGTCAACTATGAGCATTTTGAATCTGATATTGGATATGATTCTCGTTATTGGACTATATGGACTTTCGAGAATGGAAGTAAAAGGGGCTGCAATTGCAACGGTAATCACGAAAGTTATCTGGGCGGTGTTGATCTCTATCACGTTTTTTTACAAGACAGAATCTGTTGCCATATTCCGATTACTGAAAAATGTACATTTGAAAGAAGTGCTTTTGGTGTTCAAACTTGGAATACCGAGTGTTTTCGATTCTATGAATTACAGCATCACGCAACTTGTGATTACAGGGATCATTTTTCATTATTTGTCGCAGAATGAGATTATAGCAAGAACATATCTCATGAATATTGCAGCATTTTTTAATCAGGCGACAAATGCAATGGCATCAGCGACACAGATTATGATTGGGCATGAGATTGGTGCCGGACATTTTGAGAAGGCAGAGGAAAACTGTTATCATTGCTTGAAATTATCAGTAATAGCTACATTTGTTATCAGTGCAGGAGCAGTTCTTTTTTCGAACCAGTTATTTGGAATTTTTACCGCTAATGAGGAGGTGCTGGAAATTGGATTCTATCTGATGCTGGTAAATGTGATAGTGGAAATGGGACGTGCTCTGAATGTGGTCGTAATCTGGAGTTTAAGAGGAGCCGGAGATGTGAGCTTTCCAGTATTTGTGGCATCTTGTTGCATGTGGGTGGTCGCAGTTGGAGGATCGTATGGAATCGTGAAGCTTACAGCCCTTGGAATTGTTGGAGTCTGGCTTGTGTCTGGAATTGATGAGATTGTTCGCGGCGTGATTATGATGGCAAGATGGAAAAGTGGAAAATGGAAAGAAAAGATATTGTAGATAAATATTGAGTTTAGTGTAGAGGATAAAAGGGTATGACTTGTGAGTTGTACCCTTTTGAAGCATTAAAATTGATAATAGGCTAATCAGGTTGTTCAAATTTAAGAAAAACATAAGCATTTTTTTATTGAGAAAGTGAAATATCCATGCTATGATAAATCCACTCAAACATTCGAAAAAGCGATCGAGATATTTTAAGAGGCAATTCTGTCACAATCAGAACGGATAGTATCATCCGGAATTCCATGTTTGAAAAAGTAACTGTAGATGAGTATAATAAAGGAGAAGTGTATGGTAAAAAACGAAAATTTTATAATGCAGGCGAAAGAAAGCAAGACATTACAGGAACTAAATCTTACAGATGATTTCCTGTTCGATGTGGCAACGGAAAAACTTGAAAATTGTAAGGCGATTATCGAGTTGACTACAGGACTTAGGCTTAAAAGTCTGAAGTGGAAGTCTGGGCAGAAAGTAATTCATAATCTTCCGGGAAAACGTGGGATAAGGCTGGATTTTATTGCAGAAGCGGAAGATGGAAGAATTTTTGATGTGGAAATGCAGAATCGTAATGAAGGGAATATTCCGAAGCGGACCAGATTCTATCAGGCGTTAATAGACTCACCGTTATTGAAGAGTGGAGAACGAGGATTTGATAAAATGAATCCACTTTACATTATTATCATTTGCAACTACGATCTGTATGGTGAAAGAAAGTATTGTTATACCTTTGAAAATCAATGTAGAGAAGTTCCGGAGTTACGCTTAGGAGATGAAGTAACAAAGCTGCTTTTGAGCACGAAAGGCGAGAATGAGGAGGAAGTTCCGAAAGAATTAGTTGATTTTCTTCATTATGTAACAGAGAGTAATGAAAATGGACTTCCAGCTGAATGTGATGAGAGACTGAAGCGTCTGCATGAGAGTATACAAGAGATTAAAGCCAGTGCAGATATGGAGGTAGAGTATATGAAAATGGAGGAAAGAGAACGGATTATACGAGACGAAGGAAAACAGATTGGAATTATTACTGGAAAAATAGAAGATGTTTTGGAATTGCTTGAGGATAAAGGAGAAATTCCGGAGGAGATAAAGACTAAAATTGTTGAAGAAACGAATTTTGAAGTGTTGAAGAAGTGGCTGCATCTGGCGGCAAAATCGGAAACAGTAGAAGAATTCTGCAAAGAAATGAAGAAAATGGTTGACAACAAGAATTCTTTATGATAATCTATTTAAGGACTGCCGAAGACAGTAGGTGTGCGATGCACGTAAGGACAGAATACATGGACGCCTACCGAGGGATGATCGATACAAAATGTATGATTTGTAAACCTCTATTGTCTTAGGATATAGAGGTTTTATTTTATATCTATCGGCGGTGTATAACCCAAAATCTAATAAGGAGGTGCACCATTCGTGGCAAAAGTTGAATTAAAACAACCAGTAGTACAGGCTATTGCAGAGGATGTCAAAGATGCAGCAGGTGTTGTATTAGTTGACTACCGTGGACTGACTGTTGCTGAGGATACAGCTCTTCGTAAACAGCTCAGAGAAGCAGGTGTTATCTACAAAGTTTGTAAGAACACAATGATGAAGAGAGCTTTTGAAGGAACTGAATTCGCTGCTTTAGACGAGCACTTGGAAGGACCAAGCGCGATCGCAATTTCTAAAGACGATGCAACAGCTCCGGCTAGAATTATTTGCAATTTCGCAAAGAACGCAAAAGCCCTTGAGTTAAAAGCAGGTGTTGTAGAAGGAACTCTTTATGATGCAGACGCACTCAACGAGTTAGCAAAAATCCCATCAAGAGACGTACTTATTTCCAAATTGCTTGGAAGCTTACAGTCACCTATTACAAATCTTGCTCGTGTACTTAATCAGATCGCAGAGCAGGGTGGAGCAGAGGCTTGTGAAGCAGCTCCAGCAGCAGAAGAAGCTGCAACAGAGGAGTAAGAGTATATAATACTCAATCCGGTTCGTTCTTATAGAGACGAACAAAATATATTTCATAACAAAAATGTAAAAAATGGAGGAAAATAAAATGGCAAAGTTAACAACAGCAGAATTTATCGATGCTATCAAAGAGTTATCTGTATTAGAGTTAAATGATCTTGTAAAAGCTTGTGAAGAAGAATTTGGCGTATCCGCAGCAGCAGGTGTTGTAGTAGCAGCAGCTGGAGCAGAGGCTGGAGCAGCAGAGGAGAAAGACGAGTTCGACGTAGAGCTTGTATCCGCTGGAGCAGCAAAAGTTAAAGTTATCAAAGCAGTTCGTGAGATCACAGGTCTTGGACTGAAAGAAGCTAAAGAGTTAGTTGACGGAGCTCCGAAGGTAGTTAAAGAGGGTGTTTCTAAAGCAGAGGCTGAGGACATCAAAGCTAAACTTGAGGCTGAGGGTGCAGAGGTTAACCTTAAATAATTTCAGACTTCAGAATTTTAAAGACCGTTCCATAAGGGACGGTCTTTTTTTTGTGCAATTAAGGAAAGCAAAAACAATATATCAGCTGGGGGATTGACTCCCACCTCTATAGGTGGTGAGAAACAAGCTGGTATCAGTGGTGGGAGTCAATCCCGAGCTGATATAGCCTCCGGCAGGATTGCAGCGGTGCGCAGTAGAAGTATGTCATGCAATTGCATGACGCGCACCTCGCAGCAAGAATGCCGAGGCATTCTTGAATCTGAAGTAGAAGAGTATATAAAAACATCTCAAGAAGGAAAGTAATAAAAAATTGTATGCAAGTTGCATAAAAATACTTTAACAAAAGTGTGCAATACCGCTGAAATTACTAAATGTAATTGACGTCGGTATTTTTTGTTACTATAATGTAGATAAATGAAACGGGTTTCAGAAACGCGTTTCAAAACGCATAGAAGAGAAATGCAGGATACGAGAATAAAAAATAATAGGAGAAGGAGAGAAAGAGTTATGAAACTGGCAGTTGTAGGAAGTATTAACACAGACATGACTGTAACAGCAGAGAGAATTCCACTTAAAGGTGAGACGTTAATGGGCGACAGTTTGAGTTATATCCCAGGTGGAAAAGGTGCGAATCAGGCGGTTGCGATGGCAAAGCTTGGTGCGGAAGTCGAGATGTTCGGCTGTGTTGGCAATGATGACAATGGACGTAGAATGTTGGACAATCTGAACAAAGTTGGTGTGAAGACAGAGCATATCCAGGTTCTGGAAGGCGTGCCGACAGGAATTGCGATGATTACAGTTGGTGAGAATGATAATACAATCATTGTTGTTCCGGGCGCAAATGGGAAAGTAGACAAGGCATATGTGGATGGAATCAAAGACGAACTGGTGAAATATGATATGGTTGTCCTTCAACACGAGATTCCGCTTGAGACAGTCCATTATGTGGTGGAATTTTGCTATGAGAAGAAAATTCCAGTCGTTCTGAATCCGGCGCCGGCAGCAGAAGTGCCGATGAGTATCATTGACAAAGTTACATATGTGACGCCGAATGAGCATGAAGCAGTGCTGATTTTTGGAGACAAGTTGAGCACAGTAGATCTTCTAAAGAAGTATCCGCAGAAGCTTGTAATCACACAGGGATCCAGAGGAGTATCTACATGCCTGAAAAACGGAGAAGTGCTGACAGTGCCGGCAAGAAAGGCAAATGTAGTGGATACGACGGGAGCAGGAGATACGCTGAACGGAGCATTTTCTGTAAGAATCGCAGCAGGTGATGATATGAAGAGTGCTCTTACTTATGCAAATGTAGCGGCAAGCCTTTCTACGGAGAAATTCGGTGCACAGACAGGTATGCCGACAGCAGAAGAAGTTGCAGGAGAATTAAAATAATGAAAAGACATGGTATTTTAAATAGTGATATTTCAAGGGTGCTTTCTTATATGGGGCACACAGACAGAATCTGCATTGGAGACTGCGGGCTTCCAATTCCGGACGAGACAGAAAGAATAGATCTGGCCTTGAAGTTCGGACAGCCAAGATTTATGGAAGTGCTTCGTGAAGTTGGTGCAGACATGAAGGTTGAGAAAATCGTCCTGGCTGAGGAAATCAAAGAAATGAATCCGACAGTCCTCGTGGAGATTAAGGAGTATTTTGCGGAGTGTGAAGCGAAACCGAAAATTGAGTATGTATCTCATGCGGAATTAAAAGCGATGACAAAAGAATGCAAAGCAGTTATCCGTACGGGTGAGACAACACCATATGCAAATATCATCCTGCAGTCAGGATGTATCTTCTAAAAAATGTTCTGAGCCAGAGAAAAAATAGCTGGTGGAACAAATATAGAAGAGAATATTTAGAAAAGATTTTAGGTAGATAGAAAATTTAGGGAGGAAGAAACATGCAGATTGAAATGCGTGGAATTGATAAGTCATTTGGCGGTAATGAGGTACTTAAGAACGCCGGATTCCTTCTGGAAGGTGGAGAAATCCATGCACTGATGGGTGAAAATGGTGCCGGAAAATCTACACTTATGAAGATTCTGACTGGTGTGTACACAAAAGATGCCGGAACAGTGATCGTAGACGGACAGGAAGTGTGCTACAAGAATCCGCAGGAAGCTGAAAAAGCTGGAATTGTATTTATCCATCAGGAGTTGAATGTACTGTTCGACCTGACGGTCGAGGAAAACATGTTCCTTGGAAAAGAAATCCATAATCGTTTTGGAGTGTGCGATAAGAAGGCCATGCGTACACAGGTGAAACAGATTCTGGATAAACTTGGTGTCAATATTGCGCCGGGCGAGGTGATGAGTAATCTATCTGTCGGGCAACAGCAGATGATTGAGATCGCGAAAGCGCTCATGGTAGATGCAAAAGTGATTATTATGGATGAGCCGACAGCAGCACTTACTCAAAGTGAGACGGAAGTGTTGTTCAAAGTTGTGAAGTCATTGAGAGAAAAGGGAGTATCCATTGTATACATTTCCCACCGTATGGAAGAAATCTTTGAGCTTTGCGACCGTATTACGATTTTAAGAGACGGTTCTTACATTGCGACAAAAGCAATCAAAGATACAGATATGAATGACGTAGTAAAAATGATGATTGGTCGTGAAATCGGAGAGCGTTATCCACAGAGAGATTGCAAGATTGGTGATGTAATGCTGGATGTTCAGAATCTTGCATGTCCGGGTGTGTTTGAAAAGGTTTCTTTCCAGGTGCGTGCCGGAGAGGTCCTTGGTGTTTCTGGACTGATGGGTGCAGGAAGAACGGAAATTATGCAGGCCATTTTCGGAAATATGCCTCATGTGACAGGTAAGATTATCATAGACGGAGCGGAAATTCAGAACAAAAGTCCGCAGAAGGCAATGAAAAATGGTATAGGTTTTATTACAGAGGATCGTAAGGTGGAAGGTCTGATGCTGGAAGAAAGTATTATGAAGAACATTTCCATGGCGAATCTCGGACGCATTTCCAGACACGGAGTGCTTGATAAGAAGGCAGAGCAGAATCTGGTAAAGCGTGGAATCGAAGAACTTCATATCAAATGTTTCGGACCGCAGCATGAATGTGACAACTTAAGTGGTGGTAATCAGCAGAAAGTTGTATTTGCAAAGTGGATCTACACGGAGCCGAAGGTACTGATTCTGGACGAGCCGACTCGTGGCGTGGACATCGGTGCGAAGAAGGAAATTTACAATATTATAAATGATCTTGCGGCAAAGGGAGTTGCGATTATTATGGTTTCTTCCGAGCTGCCGGAGGTGCTTGGAATGTCTGACCGTATCATGGTTGTAAGAGAAGGAATGGTCAGAGGTGTGTTGGATAAAAAAGAAGCAGATCAGGAGAATATCATGATTTTGGCTACAGGAGGTAATATTAATGAATAATAAAAAATTAGCCAGCCGTATACAGGATTTTGGTGCTTTAATCGCGCTTGTACTGCTGGTGGTTGTAATCGGTGTCATCAGCCCGGAATTTAGAACTCTTTCAAATTTTTTATCACTGCTCAGACAGTCTTCGATTAACGGATTTATCGCATTTGGTATGACCTGCGTAATTCTGACTGGAGGAATTGACCTGTCTGTAGGTTCAGTGCTTGCCCTTTCTACAGCCCTTTGTGCAGGATTTATTACAAATGGAGTTCCGGTCGGACTTTCTATGATTCTTGCGCTTGTAATTGGTACAGCACTTGGAGCGGTCAGCGGACTTCTTGTAACAAAAGGAAGACTACAGCCATTTATCGCAACACTGATCACAATGACTGTGTATCGTGGAGCAACTATGATTTTCATGGACGGAAAGCCAATCTCTAACCTGGGAGACAGCTTTACATTAAAGGTAGTCGGAAAAGGAAACTTTTATCATATCCCGATTCCTGCCATCACATTTGTAGTGATGTTCTTAATCTTCATGTTCGTTCTGGAAAAGACAACATTTGGAAGAAGAGTGTATGCAACTGGAAGTAATGAACAGTCTGCAAAGCTTGCAGGTATCAACGTTAACCGTACAAAACTGATTACTTATGCAATTTCAGGATGTATGTCAGCACTGTCCGGACTGATTCTGTTATCGAGACTGAGTTCTGCACAGCCGACGCTTGGTTCCGGATATGAACTGGATGCAATCGCAGCGGTTGCTCTTGGCGGAACAAGTATGAATGGAGGACGAGGAAGAGTCTGGGGTACATTTGTAGGTATTCTGATTATTGCGGTATTGAATAACGGACTGAATATTCTGGGAGTATCTTCTTACTATCAGGATGTGGTAAAAGGAATCGTAATTCTGATTGCCGTATTATCTGACCGTAACCGTTAATTAAATGTGAGTACAGGAGGAATATAAAATGAAATTAAAGAAAATTGCAGCCGCTGTTCTGACTGTGGCTATGATGTTCTCCATGACAGGTTGTAATGCAATCACCATTGATGGTGAGGAAAATGTGGCAACAGGAGAAGGAGAAACTGTTGGAAATGGAAGCATCGGATTCTCGGTATCTACACTGAACAACCCGTTTTTCGTAACATTAAGTGAAGGTGCAAAAGACAAAGCAGACGAGCTTGGCGTGGACTTAATTGTTGTTGACGCCGGAGATGAGACTGCAAAACAGACCAGTGATATCGAGGACTTGATTTCCAGAAACATTAGCGTACTGATTGTTAATCCGGTTGACTCAGATGCGGTAGCACCGGCAGTAAAAGATGCGGTGTCAAAGGGAATTAAAGTTATTTCTGTAGACCGTGTTGTGAATGGAGTTGATGTTGACTGTGCAATTGCTTCTGATAATGTAGCAGGTGCAGAGGCTGCGACAGAGTATCTTGTAAGTTTGATCGGAGAAGGTGCAAAAGTTGCTGAGCTTCAGGGAACAACAGGAGCCAGCGCGACAATCGACCGTGGGCAGGGATTCCACAACGTAGCTGATAAGAAGTTAAATGTAGTGGCAAGTCAGACGGGTGATTTTAACAGATCTGACGGAATGAGCGTTATGGAGAATATGCTTCAGGCTGATTCTGGAATCCAGGGTGTATTTGCTCATAATGATGAAATGGCACTTGGTGCTGTAGAGGCAATCGGAAGCAGAAAGATTATCGTAGTCGGGTTCGATGCGACAGACGATGCCCAGGCAACGGTCAAAGCCGGAAAAATGGCAGCTACTGTAGCGCAGAAACCAGACCTTATGGGGGCGACAGCAGTCGAGACTGCACAGAAGATTTTAAATGGAGAAACAGTAGACAAAGAGATCCCAGTCGAGGTAGAATTAATTACAAAGTAAGACTAAGGGGAACGGATCATTGACTAGCATAAGAGAAGTGGCAAAGCTTGCAGGGGTGTCGCCTGCGACAGTGTCCCGTGTGATGAATGGGACGGCCAACGTAAATGAAGAGAAGAAAAAACGCGTAGAGGCGGCGATTAAGGAGACTGGATTTCAGCCAAATGAACTGGCGAGGGCTTTATATAAGAAGTCATCGAAGATGATCGGGATGATTGTGCCGGATATCGAGAATCCGTTTTTTAGTGAGCTGGCGAAAGCAGTGGAAGATACGGCATATCAGAATGGATACAGGATTCTTCTTTGCAGTTCGGGTGGAGACGAAGAGAAGGAGGCTGTAAATATTCAGATGTTCAATCAACTCCGGGCAGATGGAATCGTTGTGATGACGAACTGCGCAGAGACGGGTAAAGTGTTGGCGGACTGTCCGATACCGGTCGTTCTTGTTGACCGCAAGCTTGATGGGTTTAAAGAAAATGCATTTATTGAGTCAGACAATTATCGCGGCGGTTTTATGGCGGCAGAACATCTTGCAAAATGTGGCTGCAAGAATATTGTCTGTATGAAAGAACCGACCGGGTATTCCAGCGGGCGCAGACGCTATGAAGGTTATCTGGATGTGTGTAAAAAATACAATCTAAAAGAACAGAGTGTGGACTGTCGTTATAATTATGAGAGTGGACTTCGGGCAGCAGAAGAGATCCTTAAGAAGTATCCGGAAGTTGACGGGGTAGTTGCGGGAAATGATATTGTAGCAATGTCGGTATATAAGGTGTTCACAAGACACGGAAAGAAAATACCGCAGGAAGTCCAGCTTGTAGGATTCGATGATGTCGGGTTCGGGGAATTATTTATTCCGGAGCTGACGACTATACATCAGCCGATTCGGGAGATGGGACACTTGGCGGCGGAGATTATTCTCAAGGCTGTGAATGGGGAATCTTACGAGAAGAAAAATGTATTTGATGTGAAGCTTGTCGAGCGGGAGACAACGAAAAATGTGCAGGATTTATAATTCGAATATTATAGAAGAAAAATGTGCACGTAAATGTCAAATTAAAGTTTTTGATAAAATTTGAAATTAAAAAATTGCAAAATTATCAAAAATAGTGTACAATAAAAAATAATATGGAAAAATATGATTTTGCTCTTGACAATGAAAAGGGCTTTGTGCTATAGTAAAAAATGCGCTATTGTGGAAAGTTATGCCATGATATTGCACGAAAAACTGAGTCACAAAGCTCTTTTTCGTCGTTTTAGCGATAGTAGGGCATTTTGCGGACCACAAAAAAATTAAGAGGAGAGTGAAACGTCAATATGGAAAAGAACAGAATTCGTCCCATGAAAAGTGGAAAAAGCTCACGAATGAGTTATTCCAGACAAAAAGAAGTTCTTCAGATGCCGAACCTGATTGAAGTGCAGAAGGATTCTTATGATTGGTTCCTTAAGTCAGGATTGAAGGAAGTATTTGATGATATTTCCCCAATTACAGATTATAGCGGTAAATTGAGCCTGGAGCTCGTTGATTTTACGTTGTGTGAAGATGACGTGAAATATAGCATTGATGAGTGCAGAGACCGTGATGCGACTTATGCAGCGCCGCTGAAAGTTAAAGTAAGACTTCATAATAAAGAGACGGATGAGATTGGAGAACATGAGATCTTTATGGGAGATCTGCCGCTGATGACACGTACCGGTACGTTTGTGATCAATGGTGCAGAGCGTGTAATCGTAAGTCAGCTGGTGCGTTCCCCTGGTATTTACTATGCAATTGCACATGATAAGCTTGGTAAAAAGCTTTATTCCTCAACAGTCATTCCGAACCGTGGAGCATGGCTGGAGTATGAGACCGATTCCAATGACGTTTTTTATGTTAGAGTAGATAGAACAAGAAAGGTGCCGATCACAGTACTTATTCGTGCTCTTGGATACGGTACAAATCCAGAGATTCTGGAACTCTTTGGCGAGGAGCCAAAGATTCTGGCAAGTTTCGAGAAGGATGCTGCAACGAATTATCAGGAAGGTCTTCTTGAATTATATAAGAAGATTCGTCCAGGTGAGCCGCTTGCTGTTGACAGTGCAGAGAGTTTGATTACAAGTATGTTCTTCGATCCGAGACGTTATGATCTGGCAAAAGTAGGACGTTATAAATTTAATAAAAAACTTCTTCTCAAGAATCGTATTTCAGGACATGTTCTTGCAGAAGATGCAGTTAGCCCGATTACAGGTGAGGTGATCGCGGAAGCCGGAACAAAAGTAACAAGAGAGATCGCTGATCAGATTCAGAATGGTGCTGTTCCGTTTGTATGGATTGACAGACCGGAAGAAGACAGAAGCGTAAAAGTTCTGTCTAATATGATGGTAGATCTGAAAGAAGTTGTTGACATTGATCCAGAAGAGGTCGGTGTGACAGAACTTGTTTATTATCCGGTACTTGCAGGTCTTCTTGAGGAGACAGCAGGTGATATTGAAGAGTTAAAAGCGGCTATCAAGAGAGATATTCACGATTTGATTCCGAAACATATCACAAAAGAAGATATTTTCGCTTCTATTAACTACAATATGCATCTGGAATATGGCCTTGGCCAAGATGATGATATTGACCATTTGGGTAACAGACGTATCCGTGCTGTAGGAGAGCTTCTTCAGAACCAGTACAGAATCGGTCTGTCCAGAATGGAAAGAGTTGTAAGAGAAAGAATGACAACTCAGGATCAGGAGAAGATTTCTCCGCAGTCCTTGATTAATATTAAACCAGTAACTGCAGCAGTGAAAGAGTTCTTTGGATCTTCTCAGCTGTCACAGTTCATGGATCAGAACAACCCGCTTGGAGAGTTGACTCATAAGAGACGTCTGTCAGCCTTAGGACCAGGAGGTCTGTCAAGAGACCGTGCCGGATTCGAGGTTCGAGATGTACACTATTCTCACTATGGAAGAATGTGTCCTATCGAGACACCTGAGGGACCTAACATCGGTCTGATCAACTCACTGGCTAGTTACGCAAGAATTAATGAGTATGGATTTATCGAAGCTCCATACCGTAAGATTGACCACACTGATCCGGAGAATCCGCGTGTAACAGATGAGGTTGTTTACATGACAGCGGATGAAGAGGATAACTATCATGTAGCACAGGCCAATGAGGCTTTGGACGAGGATGGACATTTTGTTCATAAGAACGTATCCGGTCGTTATCGTGAAGAGACTCAGGCTTATGAGAGAAAAGCATTTGATTACATGGACGTATCTCCTAAGATGGTATTCTCTGTTGCTACAGCATTGATTCCATTCCTTCAGAATGACGATGCTAACCGTGCGCTGATGGGATCTAACATGCAGCGTCAGGCAGTACCGCTTCTTATGACAGAGGCTCCGGTAGTCGGAACAGGTATGGAAGAGAAAGCAGCTGTTGACTCAGGTGTATGTATCGTAGCTGAGGAAGCAGGAACTGTTGAACGCTCAACATCAGCAGAGATCCAGATTCGTCAGGATGATGGAAAACTGAAAAAATATAAACTTACAAAATTCCTTCGAAGCAACCAGAGCAACTGCTATAACCAGAGAGCAATTGTATTCAAGGGTGACAGAGTGGAGAAAGGCGATGTGATCGCTGACGGTCCATCAACATCCAATGGTGAGCTTGCATTAGGAAAGAACCCGCTGATCGGATTCATGACTTGGGAAGGTTATAACTACGAGGATGCGGTACTCTTAAGTGAGAGACTTGTTCAGGATGATGTATATACATCTATCCATATTGAAGAATATGAGGCAGAGGCTCGTGATACAAAGCTTGGACCAGAGGAAATCACACGTGATATTCCGGGTGTTGGTGATGAGGCACTTAAGAATCTGGATGACAGAGGAATTATCCGTGTCGGTGCAGAGGTTCGTGCCGGAGATATTCTGGTTGGTAAAGTTACTCCTAAGGGAGAGACAGAGCTGACAGCCGAGGAAAGACTGCTTCGTGCAATCTTCGGTGAAAAAGCACGTGAGGTCAGAGATACATCTCTGAAAGTACCTCATGGTGAATATGGTATCGTAGTAGATGCCAAAGTATTTACAAGAAGCAACGGAGACGAGATGTCACCGGGAGTAAACCAGTCTGTTCGTATTTACATCGCTCAGAAGAGAAAGATCTCTGTAGGTGATAAGATGGCCGGACGTCATGGTAACAAGGGTGTCGTTTCCCGTGTACTTCCAGTAGAAGATATGCCGTTCCTGCCAAACGGACGTCCGCTCGATATCGTGTTGAACCCACTGGGTGTACCTTCACGTATGAATATCGGACAGGTCCTGGAGATTCATCTGTCTCTGGCAGCAAAAGCACTTGGATTTAATATCTCAACACCTGTATTTGATGGTGCGAACGAGATTGATATTATGGATACACTCGACCTGGCGAATGATTATGTCAACTTAAGCTGGGAAGAGTTTGAGAAGAAGCACAAAGAAGAGCTGCTTCCGGAAGTTCTGGATTATCTGTATGAGAACAGAGAACACAGAAAACTCTGGAAAGGTGTTCCGATTTCACGAGATGGAAAAGTTCGTCTTCGTGATGGAAGAACAGGAGAGTATTTTGATAGCCCGGTAACAATCGGACACATGCATTATCTGAAGCTGCATCACCTGGTTGATGATAAGATCCATGCACGTTCTACGGGCCCTTACTCACTGGTAACACAGCAGCCATTAGGTGGTAAAGCACAGTTTGGTGGACAGCGTTTTGGAGAGATGGAGGTATGGGCTCTTGAGGCTTATGGTGCATCTTACACACTGCAGGAGATCCTGACTGTGAAGTCTGACGATGTAATCGGTCGTGTGAAGACATACGAAGCGATCATCAAGGGCGAGAACATTCCGGAACCAGGTATTCCGGAGTCCTTCAAAGTACTTCTGAAAGAGCTTCAGTCTCTTGGACTGGATGTTCGTGTGCTTCGTGAGGATAATACAGAGGTAGAGATTATGGAGACCTCTGATATGGGCGAGACAAGTTTCCGCGCAATGCTTGAAGGAGACGGAAAGTATCGTCGTGAAGAGGAAGATTTCGGTAAACATGGTTATACAACTCAGGAGTTCCAGGGAGAAGAACTTGTGAATGAAGAGTTGGATGAAGAAGATGATTACGATTCCGATTACGATGACGATAGTTTTGATTATGATGACATGTCAGATGATGAATAGAAAGGGGTGCCTGTATGCCAGAGAATAGTAAAGAACAATCATATCAGCCAATGACTTTTGATGCAATCAAAATCGGGTTGGCATCACCTGAAAAGATTCTGGAGTGGTCAAAGGGCGAGGTGACAAAGCCTGAGACTATTAACTATAGAACCTTAAAACCAGAGAGAGATGGTCTGTTCTGTGAAAGAATTTTTGGACCAAGCAAAGACTGGGAGTGTCACTGTGGTAAATACAAAAAAATCCGTTATAAAGGTGTTGTTTGTGACCGCTGTGGTGTAGAGGTTACTAAGGCAAGTGTACGTCGTGAGCGTATGGGACATATTGCCCTGGCAGCCCCGGTATCTCATATCTGGTACTTCAAGGGAATTCCTAGCCGTATGGGATTGATCCTTGACCTTTCACCAAGAACATTGGAGAAAGTATTATATTTTGCTTCTTATATCGTACTCGATAAAGGTGAGACAGACCTGCAGTATAAGCAGGTTCTGTCTGAGCAGGAGTACCAGGAAGCAAGAGAATCCTGGGGAAAGAGCTTCCGTGTTGGAATGGGAGCAGAGTCTATTTTAGAGCTTCTTCAGGCAATTGATCTTGATAAAGAGTATGAAGAACTGACAGAAGGCCTCAAAGGTGCTACCGGACAGAAACGTGCAAGAATCGTAAAACGTCTGGAAGTTGTCGAAGCTTTCCGTGAGTCTGGAAATAAACCAGAATGGATGATCATGACAAATATTCCGGTCATCCCACCAGATCTTCGTCCTATGGTACAGCTTGATGGTGGACGTTTTGCAACATCTGACCTGAATGATCTGTACAGAAGAATTATCAACAGAAATAACCGTCTGAAACGCCTTCTTGAGTTAGGCGCTCCAGATATTATCGTAAGAAATGAAAAGAGAATGCTTCAGGAAGCGGTAGATGCCCTGATCGACAATGGTCGTCGCGGACGTCCGGTAACAGGACCTGGAAACCGTGCACTGAAATCTCTGTCCGATATGCTGAAAGGTAAATCCGGACGTTTCCGTCAGAACTTGCTTGGAAAACGTGTTGACTATTCTGGACGTTCCGTTATTGTCGTAGGACCGGAACTTAAGATTTATCAGTGTGGTTTGCCAAAGGAGATGGCAATTGAGTTGTTCAAACCATTTGTTATGAAAGAGCTTGTTCAGAACGGAACAGCACACAACATTAAGAATGCAAAGAAGATGGTTGAAAGACTTCAGCCAGAAGTTTGGGACGTCCTTGAGGATGTCATCAAAGAGCATCCGGTTATGTTGAACCGTGCGCCTACACTGCACAGACTTGGTATTCAGGCATTTGAGCCTATCCTTGTAGAAGGAAAAGCAATTAAGCTTCATCCGCTTGTATGTACAGCGTTCAATGCCGACTTCGACGGAGACCAGATGGCTGTCCATCTGCCACTTTCTGTAGAGGCGCAGGCTGAGTGTAGATTCTTACTTCTTTCACCGAACAACCTTCTGAAGCCTTCTGATGGTGGCCCAGTAGCCGTTCCTTCACAGGATATGGTACTTGGTATCTACTATCTGACACAGGAGAGACCTGGTGCAGTAGGAGAAGGTAAGAGCTTTAAGAATGTGAATGAAGCAATTCTTGCATATGAGAATCAGGCAATTACACTGCATTCTAAGATTAAAGTGCGTGTGACAAAAACAATGCCGGGTGGAGAAGAAATCACAGGTACTGTAGAGTCCACATTAGGACGATTCATCTTCAATGAGATTATTCCACAGGATCTGGGATTTGTTGATCGTGAAAAAGAAGAAAACAAACTCCTTCTGGAGGTTGATTTCCATGTTGGAAAGAAACAGTTAAAGCAGATTCTTGAGAAAGTTATCAACACACACGGAGCAACTGCAACAGCAGAAGTTCTGGATGCTGTAAAAGCAATTGGTTACAAATATTCTACAAGAGCTGCCATGACAGTATCTATTTCAGATATGACGGTACCTCCTCAGAAACCACAGATGATTCAGCAGGCACAGGACACTGTAGACCGCATTACAAAGAACTTCAAACGTGGACTTATTACAGAGGAAGAGCGTTACAAAGAAGTTGTAGAGACATGGAAAGTAACTGATGATAAATTGACAGAAGCACTGCTTTCCGGTCTGGATAAATATAACAATATCTTCATGATGGCTGATTCCGGAGCCCGTGGATCTGACAAACAGATTAAACAGCTTGCAGGTATGCGTGGATTGATGGCTGATACAACTGGTCATACAATCGAGTTGCCTATTACTTCAAACTTCCGTGAAGGACTTGACGTATTGGAGTACTTCATGTCCGCGCATGGAGCTCGTAAAGGTATGTCCGATACAGCTCTTCGTACAGCCGATTCAGGATATCTGACAAGACGTCTTGTTGACGTATCTCAGGAACTGATCATTCATGAAGTAGACTGTGCAAAGAAAGATGCACCGATTCCAGGAATTTTCGTAAAAGCATTCATGGATGGAAAAGAAGAAATCGAGAGTCTGCAGGAGCGTATTACAGGACGTTATCTGTGCGACGATATTGTAGATAAAGATGGCAATGTTCTTGTTAAGAAGAACCATATGGTAACACCAAAACGTGCAGAATTAATCTGTAAGAAAGGTGTTAATGAGAACGGAGAGCCATTGACTCAGATTAAGATCCGTACAATTCTGACTTGCCGTTCACACAGCGGTGTATGTGCAAAATGTTACGGAGCAAACATGGCAACAGGTGAGCCGGTGCAGGTAGGAGAGGCTGTCGGAATTATTGCTGCTCAGTCTATCGGAGAGCCTGGTACACAGCTGACTATGAGAACATTCCATAACGGTGGTGTTGCCGGTGGAGATATCACACAGGGACTTCCTCGTGTCGAGGAGCTTTTTGAGGCAAGAAAGCCTAAGGGACTTGCAATTATCACAGAAATCGCAGGTACAGCTAACCTCAATGACACTAAGAAGAAACGTGAGATTATCGTAACAAATCATGAGACAGGTGAATCAAAAGCATATCTGATTCCTTATGGATCACGTATTAAGGTAGTAGACGGAGCAGAACTTGAGGCCGGTGATGAGCTGACTGAAGGTAGTATCAATCCGCATGATATCTTGAGAATTAAAGGTATTCGTGCAGTACAGGATTACATGATCCAGGAAGTACAGAGAGTTTACCGTCTGCAGGGTGTTGAAATCAACGATAAGCATATCGAGGTTATCGTTCGCCAGATGCTCAAGAAGATCCGTATTGAAGAGGCTGGAGATACAGAATTCCTTCCAGGAACAAATGTAGACAGACTTGAGTTCGAGGATGTAAATGAGGAACTGGAGGCAGAAGGAAAAGAGCCGGCAATCGGAGAGCCGATTATTATGGGTATTACAAAGGCTTCCCTTGCAACAAACTCATTCCTTTCAGCAGCATCCTTCCAGGAGACAACAAAGGTTCTGACAGAAGCAGCGATCAAGGGCAAGATCGACCCATTGGTAGGTCTGAAAGAGAACGTAATCATTGGAAAACATATCCCGGCTGGTACAGGTATGAGAAAGTATCGTGATATCAGACTGAATAGTGAGATTTCTATGGATGACGAACTGTTCTTCGAAGAGGAAATGGATGATGATGATGATTTAAACATTTCAGAAGTAGAACTTACAGATGAAGAGTGGGAGCAGGAACCTAGTCTGACAGAAGAGTAAGAGCTTGTAAAATAAAGAAATGAAACTGATTTATAAAAAGTCAGCGCAGAAATGCGCTGGCTTTTCTTTTTTTTGTTATGTGCAAAATGCACAGTGCAGAATACGTGTGGGTCGTGATTTTAGAGAAAATGTGGAAAGATAGTCTTAACAAACTTTTTTGATAAAATATTATTGACAATGATTATCAATTGCAATATAATATGCAATGGAAATGATAATCAGTTTCAAATAATGCGAGGTAATGTATATATGAGCCAAGAAGAAAGACTTCAAGAAGTATTAAATCAATTAAAGAATGCTGGCTATCGGATTACTGAACAAAGAAGACTTCTATTGCAAATCATTTTAAATAATGAGTATTCTTCTTGCAAGGAGATTTATTATGCCGCAAAGAAGCTGGACGACAAAGTTGGAATTGCAACTGTATATCGAACCGTACAACTACTGGAGGATATGTCTTTGATCCACAAAGAGATGGTTGTAAGGATTTAGTAGAGAGAAGGAGTGAATTATGATGCCGTTAACAATGTTGAATCCAGGCGAGAGCGCTTCGATCGTCAGGGTCGGTGGAAATGAAGAGACAAAACGATTTTTGGAAAATCTCGGGTTTGTGACCGGAAGTGAGGTAAAAGTAGTTTCCAGTAACGGGGGAAACATAATTGCCCAGATCAAGGAATCGCGAGTTGCAGTCAGTAAAGGAATTGCAAATAAAATAATGGTCTAGGAGGAACGAGAGAATGACTTTAAGAGATGTAAAAGTGGGTCAGACAGTATCCGTAGTGAAACTTCAGGGAGAAGGAGCAACTAAGAGAAGAATTATGGATATGGGAATCACGAAAGGCACAAGTATTTATGTCCGCAAAGTAGCACCACTCGGTGATCCGGTGGAAGTTACAGTTCGTGGGTATGAACTATCTCTGAGAAAAGCAGATGCAGAGATGATAGAAGTAAAATAATAAGCTAGAGAGTATTTACAGGAGGAATAAAAATGGGCGTTAAGATAGCACTTGCCGGAAACCCGAACAGTGGTAAGACAACACTTTTCAATGCATTAACAGGTTCCAATCAGTTCGTTGGTAACTGGCCGGGAGTAACTGTTGAGAAAAAAGAAGGAAAATGGAAGGAAAACAAAGAAGTAGTAATTATGGACCTTCCGGGTATTTATTCTTTATCACCGTACACACTGGAAGAAGTTGTAGCCAGAAATTATCTGATCACAGAGCGTCCGGATGCAATTTTGAATATTGTAGACGGAACAAACCTGGAGCGTAACTTATATTTGACAACTCAGCTTCTTGAACTTGGAATTCCGGTTGTTATGGCAATCAATATGATGGATATCGTTCAGAAGAATGGAGATCAGATCAACACAAAGAAGCTTGCACAGAAACTTGGATGTGAAGTTGTAACCATTTCCGCTTTAAAAGGAGATGGCATCAAAGAAGCAGCTGCGAAAGCAGTAAAGCATGCAGGTCAGAAAGCTGCAATGGAATCTGTCCACGAGTTCGCACCGGAAGTTGAGAATTATTTGAATGAGATTGAAGGAAGACTTGGATATGAAATTCCGGAAGAGCAGAAAAGATTTTATGCGATCAAATTATTTGAACGTGATGATAAGATCAAAGATGCAATGAAAAGTGCACCGGATGTGGAAGATGTGATTGCTCGTGCTGAAACAGAAATGGATGATGATGCAGAGAGTATTATTACAAATGAGAGATATACTTTCATTGGTTCTATTATCGGTGACTGCTTGAAGAAGAACAGAAAAGAAGAATTAACAACATCGGATAAGATTGACCGTATTGTGACAAACAGATGGCTTGCACTTCCAATCTTTGCAGTTGTTATGTACATCGTATATTATGTATCTGTAACAACAGTTGGTTCTATCTTAACAGACTGGACTAATGATACGTTATTTGGTGAGTGGATTATCCCGGCAGCACAAAATTTCTTCGAAGGAATCGGGTGTGCAGACTGGCTGACAGGTTTGATCGTAGATGGAGTGATTTCCGGAGTTGGCGCAGTACTTGGATTTGTACCGCAGATGCTTGTATTATTTATTTTCCTTGCATTTCTTGAGTCTTGCGGATATATGGCACGAATTGCGTTTATCATGGACCGTATTTTCCGTAAATTCGGACTTTCCGGAAAATCATTTATCCCGATGCTGATCGGAACAGGTTGTGGAGTTCCGGGAGTTATGGCTTCCCGTACGATCGAGAATGACCGTGACCGTAAGATGACTGTTATGACAACAACATTTATCCCTTGCGGAGCAAAACTTCCAATTATCGCTTTGATCGCAGGAGCACTTTTCGACGGAGCTTCCTGGGTAGCACCTAGTGCTTATTTTGTTGGTATCGCGGCAATTATCTGCTCCGGTATCATCTTGAAAAAAACAAAGATGTTCGCAGGAGATCCGGCGCCATTTGTAATGGAGCTTCCTGCATATCATATGCCGACAGTTGGTAACGTTCTTAGAAGTATGTGGGAACGTGGCTGGTCATTTATCAAAAAAGCTGGTACAATTATTACATTATCAACAATCGTTGTTTGGTTCTTATTGAACTTCGGCTGGACAGATGCTGGATTCGGAATGCTGAATTTCGATGGACTTGAGGGGGCAGCCATGGAGGCAGCTCAGGCAGAGTGTATCCTTGCTAAGATCGGTAACCTGATTGCATGGATCTTCACACCTCTTGGATGGGGAAACTGGAAGATGGCAGTTGCTGCAATCACAGGACTGGTGGCAAAAGAAAATGTTGTAGGTACATTCGGACAGCTTTTCGGATTTGCAGAAGTTGCAGAAGACGGACAGGAAATCTGGGGAACACTTGCAAACAGTATGACACAGATTGCAGCTTACTCATTCCTTGTATTTAACCTTCTTTGTGCACCTTGCTTTGCAGCAATGGGAGCTATTAAGAGAGAGATGAACAATGCAAAATGGTTCTGGTTCGCAATCGGATATCAGTGTTTACTTGCTTATCTTGTATCTCTTTGCATCTTCCAGTTTGGTACCTTCTTTACAGGAGGCGGATTTGGAATCGGAACTGTAGCAGCAATTATTATTTTTGTTGGATTTATCTATATGCTGTTCCGTCCATATAAAGAGAGTACTTCTCTGAAAACAAGTACAATTTCAAGTGTAAAAGCAGCGGCAAGATAGAAAGAAGGAGATTTTATGATGACATTGGCAGCACAGACAAGCATTTTATCTACGGCAATCGTAGCACTTGTGATCATAGCAATTGTAGCATGGATCATAAGAGGCATGATACAGAAGAAAAAGAGAAGCGGTACATTTGTAGGATGTGATTGTGGGTGCGCGAATTGTCCTCACTCTTGTCATAATCCAAAGGATAACAACCGTATGTGTGAATAAATGTGTGAATAGACAAAGAAATCCCTGCAGATGAGTTCCATTTGCAGGGATTTCTTCTGTTATTTCCCTTTTCATCGGGAAGCAAATAGGGTACAATAAATCCAGGTGAATATGATGAATAAAAAATCTTTATACAAATTAGAATACAATAAAATAATTGAAAAACTGACAGAGCACGCAGGATCTTTTGGAGGTCAGGAGCGTTGCAGAAAATTAAAACCAAAGACAGAAATTTCCGAGATTGAGAACATGCAGGAGGAGACAGCCTCAGCATTTACAAGAATAGTAAAGAAAGGACGTCCGTCATTTGGAGGATGTAGTCCGGTCAGCGAGTCATTGATGCGTCTGGAAATTGGCGGGACACTTGGAAGCGGAGAATTGCTTCGTATCTGTAAAGTACTGGAGACAGCCGGACATGTGAAAAATTATGGCCGTCATGATAATGCAGATGATATGCAGGATGTATTGGATGGGTATTTTGATCAGCTGGTTCCTGTATCGATATTGTCTACGGAGATACGCAGATGTATTCCGGCAGAAGATGAGATCAGTGATGATGCCAGTCCGGAACTTAAGAGAATCCGTCGTTCTATGGGACAGATTAATGACAAAGTACATGCGACCTTGTCTTCTTTAGTAAATGGTTCTCTTAGAACTTATCTGCAAGATCCGATTATTACAATGCGTGGGGATCGTTACTGTATCCCGGTCAAAGCAGAGTATCGCAGCAAGGTCTCTGGTATGATTCATGACCAGTCTTCAACAGGCTCTACGTTATTTATTGAGCCAATGGCAGTTGTGAAATTGAATAATGACTTGAAAGAATTATATGGAAAGGAACAAGAAGAAATTCAGGTTATTCTTGCCAGATTGAGCGCGGACGCAGCAGAGTATGTATCAGAGATTCGTGCAGATTATGCAACACTGACGGAGCTTGATTTTATATTTGCAAGAGGAGCACTTGCGTTGGATATGAATGCAAGTAAGCCTGTTTTTAATCAGGATAGAAGAATCCGTATCCGTGAGGGAAGGCATCCATTATTAGATAAGAAGAAAGTTGTGCCGATCAGTCTGACTCTTGGAGAGGAATTTGATCTTCTGATCGTCACTGGACCGAATACCGGTGGTAAGACAGTGTCCCTAAAGACAGTTGGTTTGTTCCAGCTTATGGGGCAGGCGGGACTTCATATTCCGGCATTAGACCGCTCGGAGCTTGGAGTGTTTCATGAAGTCTATGCGGATATTGGAGATGAGCAGAGTATAGAACAGAATTTGAGTACATTTTCCTCTCATATGACAAATGTTGTGTCGTTTATCAGACAAGTGGATCAGAATTCACTTGTGCTTTTTGATGAGCTTGGAGCGGGAACAGACCCGACAGAAGGAGCAGCACTTGCAACTGCAATTTTGAATCATTTGCATTGCCAGGGAATTCGTACGATGGCCACAACGCACTATAGTGAACTGAAAGTATATGCACTTTCCACGCCAGGAGTAGAGAATGCGAGTTGTGAATTTGATGTAGAGACACTTCGTCCGACTTATCGGCTGCTTCTTGGAATTCCGGGAAAGAGTAATGCATTTGCGATTGCAGGAAAGCTGGGACTTCCGGACTATATTATCGAAGAGGCAAAGACACATTTGACAGAGCAGGATGAGTCTTTTGAGGATCTTTTGACAGATTTGGAGAGCAGCAGGCGTACCATTGCGAAAGAGCAGGAAGAGATTGCGTCGTACAGACGTGAACTGGAAGCGCTTAAGCAGGAGACAGCTCAGAAAAAAGAGAAGCTGGAAGAACAGCGTGACAGAATTTTACGTGAGGCGAACGAAAAAGCACATGCAATTCTGGCTGATGCCAAAGAAACTGCAGATGAAACGATGCGAAATTTCCATAAGTTCGGTAAGGCGAATGTCTCAGCGGCTGAGATGGAAAAAGAGCGTGAGCGTCTGAGAAAGAAGATGGAAAAGACACGCGAAGGCATGACAGAAGAAGTCAAAAAGCCAAAGAAGCAGTATAAACCATCGGATTTTAAATTGGGAGAGACTGTAAAAGTACTGAGTATGAATCTCACCGGAACCGTACATTCACTTCCGGATGCAAAAGGTAATCTCATGGTGCAGATGGGAATTTTGCGTTCAAAAGTACACATTTCCGATCTGGAGATTGTTGATGAGCAGCCGGCATATTTGAAAAAGACTGCTGCAAGGACAAGTAAAGGAAAAGTCAAGATGGGAAAATCTATGTCTGTGAGTCCGGAAATCAACCTTCTTGGAAAGACAGTGGATGAGGCTGTGGCAGAGCTTGATAAATATTTAGATGACGCATCGTTGGCACATTTGACAAGTGTGCGTGTGGTACATGGAAAAGGAACCGGAGCGCTTAGAACCGGTATCCACAAATATCTGAAACGGCAGAAGCATGTGAAATCTTATCGTCTTGGTGCATTTGGCGAGGGAGATGCAGGAGTGACTATTGTAGAATTGAAATAATGCAGAGATGCAAATCAGGGAGAATAAATAAATGGTAAATAAACAGAAAATATTAATCGTGGATGACGATGAAGCAATTGCAGAGCTGGTGTCTTTATACCTTGCGAAAGAGTGCTTTGATACGATGATGGTGCATGACGGAGAAAAAGCACTGGTCGCGTTCGATACTTATCATCCGAATCTAGTACTTTTGGATCTGATGCTTCCTGGCATCGATGGGTATCAGGTCTGTCGGGAGATACGTGCGCGTGCGAATACGCCGATCATCATGCTTTCTGCAAAAGGCGAGGTTTTCGATAAAGTATTGGGATTAGAGCTTGGCGCGGATGATTATATTATGAAGCCGTTCGATTCGAAAGAATTGGTGGCTCGAGTAAAAGCGGTGCTTCGCCGGTATCAGGCAATTCCAAAACCGGAAGTTCCGGCAGCAGATAAAGGAAAATGTGTAGAATATCCGGGAATTGTAATTAATCTGACAAATTATTCGGTCATGGTAGATGGACAAAATGTAGAGATGCCGCCGAAAGAGCTGGAGCTTTTATATTTTCTTGCATCTTCACCGAACCAGGTCTTTACAAGAGAACAGCTTCTAGATCAAATTTGGGGATACGAGTATATCGGTGATACACGTACCGTAGATGTACATATCAAACGTCTGCGAGAGAAAATCAAAGATCATAATGGTTGGAAATTAGCAACAGTGTGGGGTATTGGTTACAAATTTGAAGTGAAATAAAAGGAAACACTCTGTATGAAGAGCACATTGTATTTGAAATTTATTATTATTTATATGGCTTTCGGTTTCATGAGTTTGTTTACGGTAGCAACACTTACGAGAACGCTTACGGAAGAACCACTTGAGAAGAATGTAGCATTGAATGTTTATCAACAGGCGAATCTTGTCGCGAATGATTATCTGCCTCATTATTTTCTGGGACAGATTTCAGAAAGTAGTGTTCGTATACAGTTTAATGGAATGGAATCACAATTAGACGGTGCTGTGTGGTTTGTAGATCGTGAAGGAAAGATGATTACGTCTGCTCATTCAGACGGGTATCCGTCGGCACCGGCAGAGATTGAGAATTTTAATCCGGCAGAGATTGGAAGTGCAAAATACGAAGTTGGAACATATCATGATTATTTTGAGGAGGATATGATCACGGTTATCGCGCCGGTTGTACATGGTTATTCGACACAAGGGTATCTTTTGATTCATAAAAGCCTGACTCAGATAAAATGGATTCAGAATGTATTGATGAATGCGGCATATATTACGCTGGCAGTGATTTATCTGCTGTCATTTTCTATATTGCTTGGAATTCAGTTCCTCATATATCGTCCGCTCTGCAAGATCACAGAAGCGGCAAAGCAGTATGCATCCGGCAATCTGGAATATGAGATTCCGGTGAATACAGAAGATGAGATAGGATATTTGTCGGCATCTTTGAATTATATGTCTTCACAGCTTCGGGATATGGAAGATTATCAGAAGAAATTTGTGGCAAATGTATCACATGATTTTCGCTCTCCACTGACATCTATTAAAGGGTATGTGGAAGCGATGGCAGATGGTACGATCCCTCCGGAGATGCAAGGAAAGTATTTAAAAATCATATTATTTGAAACAGAACGACTGACAGACCTGACACAGGATCTATTGACGCTGAATGAGTTCGATACAAAAAACCTACTTTTGGATAAAGTCCCATTTGATCTTCATGAAATGATTAAAAATGTGGCAGCATCATTTGAAGGGCGATGTACCCAGAAAAAGATTTCGATTGAGCTGGTCTTTGCGAGAAAGCATCTGAAGGTTGTGGCTGATAAGAGAAAAATCCAGAGGGTTTTGTATAATCTGTTGGATAATGCAATCAAATTTAGTGACCAGGATTCGAGTATAACGATTGAGACAACAGAGCGTGGAGATAAGATTTACACATCTATCAAAGATTATGGAATTGGAATTCCAAGAAATGCTTTGAATAAGATCTGGGAGAGATTTTATAAATCCGATTTGTCCCGTGGAAAAGATAAAAAGGGTACAGGGCTTGGTCTTGCAATCGTTAAGGAAATCATTCAGGCCCATGGTGAGAATATCAATGTAGTCAGCACAGAAGGTGTCGGGACAGAGTTCATTTTTTCGTTGCCGAAGGCAGAGGGATAAGGTATACTGTAAATATCTTCTTTGTTGAGTAAATAAGGTTTGTGAAGGAGACTGCGTGTACGGATGAAAGATGAGAAAGAACCAGTAGGACAAGAGCAGGATTCGGAAAAGGAAGAGTATTCTTTCTTGCAGGAAGTGATAAAAGAAGAGGCAGGAGACAGGAAGAAGTGGAGACACGATGTCCTGCGTAGGATTAAGTTGGGAATAATTTTCGGACTTGCAGCCTGCTTTACTTTTTTTGCGTGCAGATCATGGATTGAGAAGCAATTTGAAGGCGATCCGACTCAGGTGATTATTCCGCAGGATGAACAAGAGGAAGAAGAACCGGTACAAGAACCTGCGCAGGAGCAGGAAACGGTATTAAATGCAGATACTTACAGACAGATGCTTACGAATTTGAAACAGCTGGCTCAGGAAGCAGGAAAGAGCGTGGTAGAGATTCAGGGAGCAGCTACAGAAGAAGATTTTTCTAATAATCTGGAATACAAGAAAAAGAGTATTTCAGGGATGATAGTTGCAGACAATGGTCAGGAACTTCTGATTCTTGGGAAAGTGTTGCCTGTAAAAGATGCTAAGATTATTCGTGTTACATTTCCCGGAAATGCACGTTGTGATGCCACATTAAAAAGTCAGGATGCAGGACTTGGACTTTGCATATACTCTGTTCAGAGAAAATTGATCGATGATGATACGTGGTCACAGATATCGATTGCAACACTCGGGGTGTCAAAAGTAGTGAAGAAAGGCGATACAGTCATAGCTATCGGGGAATTATTCGGGACGGATAATGTCTGCGAATATGGTGTGATTGAATCCAGCGAAAAATATCTGGATAAGGCAGATGGACAGTATCAGAAGATTTATACAGATTTGTCCGGAGATGTACAAGGAAGTGGGATTCTGGTGAATATCCGGGGAGAAGTTGTTGGAATTATAGATTCGTCTGTGTGGGAAGAAAAAGAACAGGATCAGATTTCCGGTTATGGAATATCTGATATTAAAGATGTGATAGAATTACTGTCGAATGGAAAAAATGTGCCTTACATGGGGCTGTCCTGTATGGAAGTCACTGAAGATATGCAGAATCAGGGATTTCCACCGGGTGTCTATGTAAAAGAGGTTGACGCAGGTTCTCCGGCCATGGCAGCAGGTATTCAAAGCGGTGATATTATTACGAGCGTTGCAGGAACAGAGGTTACGACTTTTTTAGGATATCATAATATTCTTATGAAGCAGAGTGTAGGTGACAAAATTTCGGTTCAGGGAAAACGTCAGGGAGCCGGTGGAGAATATGTAGATATTGATTTTGAAGTTATTATAAATAAAAAATAGAAAGGCAATAAATTATGAGATATATCAATACCCTTGTAGAAGGAGAAACGATTCGAAATATATATTTGTGCAAAGGAAAAAGATCCGCAGAGACTAGAAACGGGAAGCCATATGATAATCTGATTCTTCAAGACAAGACCGGAACACTGGATGGAAAGGTATGGGATCCGAATTCCAGTGGAATTGCGGACTATGATGAAAAAGATTTTATCGAAGTATTTGGAGATGTCATCAGTTATAACAATAATCTTCAACTGAACATTCGCCAGATCAGAAAAGCTCAGGAAGATGAGTACATCCCATCTGATTATATGCCGTCAACAGAAAAAAGTGTGGATGGAATGTATGAAGAACTGTGTTCTTATGGAAGAAAAATCCAGAATCAGTACTTACGTGGTGTAATTGAATATTATTTTGAAAAAGATGAGAATTTTATCCGTACTTTTAAAGGGCATTCCGCAGCAAAAAGCGTACATCACGGATTTGCCGGAGGACTTCTGGAACATACATTAAGTGTTGTAAAGTTCTGTGAGTATATGGTCGGACAGTATGACATTCTCAATAAAGATCTGCTTTATACAGCAGCAATGTGCCATGATATCGGAAAAGTAAAAGAATTATCCGCATTTCCGGAAAATGATTACACGGATGATGGTCAGCTTTTAGGACATATCATCATTGGAATTGAGATGATCGACGATGCGATCCGCGAGATTCCAGGTTTTCCAAAACAGCTTGCAAGCGAATTGAAGCATTGCATTGCGGCACATCACGGAGAATTAGAATACGGTTCCCCAAAAAAACCAGCACTTGCAGAAGCAATGGCTCTTAATCTTGCTGATAATGCAGATGCAAAATTACAGACATTGACAGAGATATTTAAGGACAAAAAAGCAGGAGAATGGCTTGGATATAATCGGTTATTTGAGTCAAATTTACGGAAAACAATTATATAGAGGACGTAGCAGAACTTCAGAATGCTACATCTCAAACAACGATTACGGGTGCCCTTTTTGTAAAATAGGGTGCCCCAATTCATCTTATGAGGTATAAATATGCAAAAAAATGATTTGGTAAAAGTAACAATTGAAGATATTGGAGTAGGCGGTGAAGGTATTGGTAAAGTAGACGGCTATACGTTGTTTATCAAGGATGCCATTATTGGTGATGTAGTAGAAGCGAAGATTATGAAGGCGAAGAAGAATTATGGTTATGCACGCCTTATGAATATACTCACACCGTCTGAAGATCGTGTGGAAAAACCAATATGTCCGATGGCCAGAAAATGTGGTGGTTGTCAGATCCAGGAGATGAAATATGAAGCACAGCTTGCATTTAAAGAAGGGAAAGTCCGTGGTAATCTGGAGCGGATTGGAGAAGTTCCAAAAGCGCTGTTAGATGAGGTCATGCAGCCAATTATAGGAATGAAAGAGCCATTTCATTATCGAAATAAAGCACAATTTCCAATAGGAAAGGATAAAGAAGGACATATTATTACAGGATTCTATGCAGGAAGAACACATAGTATTATTCCGAATACAGACTGTGCACTGGGAGTCAAAATCAATCAGAAGATTCTTGAGATTATTATAGATTTTATGGAAGCTTATCACATTTCTGCATACAATGAAGAAACGCACAAAGGCTTGGTACGCCATGTGCTGATTCGTTATGGTTTCCGGACAGAGGAAATTATGGTCTGTCTTGTGATTAATGGGGAAAAACTGCCGCATGCAGAAAAACTTGTGGATAAGTTACGCGAAATTTCTGGGATGACAAGCATTACTGTTAGTGTGAACAAAGCAAAGACCAATGTCATCATGGGAAATGAAATTAAACTGCTTTGGGGACAGACGTACATCACGGATTATATTGGAAATGTAAAATATCAGATTTCGCCGCTTTCATTTTACCAGGTCAATCCGGTACAGACTGAGAAATTATATGGACTGGCACTTGATTATGCAGATTTAAACGGGAATGAGACAGTATGGGATCTCTACTGCGGAATCGGAACTATTTCCCTCTTCCTTGCTCAGAAAGCAAAGCAAGTGTATGGTGTGGAGATTGTGCCGCAGGCTATTTTGGATGCGAAAAATAATGCGGAAATTAATGATATTCATAATGCAGAATTTTATGTCGGAAAAGCAGAAGAAGTACTTCCTGCATATTACCGTGAATATCAGGAAAGCCACGGTGGAGAGACTGCTCAGGCTGACGTGATCGTTGTGGATCCGCCGCGCAAAGGCTGTGAGGAATCATTGCTGCAGACTATTGTATACATGCAGCCGGAAAAAGTTGTATATGTAAGTTGTGATAGTGCAACATTGGCAAGAGATATTAAGTTCCTGAGAGGAAATGGATATGAACTTAAGGATGTGACGCCGGTTGATCAGTTCCCGAACACGGTGCATGTGGAGACGGTTGTTCTTTTGTCCCAACAAAAACCAGATGACACGATAGAGATCGACTTAGACCTGGA
>CAKRCL010000013.1 GCA_934307335.1 uncultured Dorea sp.
GATATCAAATTTGTCAGAAATAACCCGGAGGTCGTAAAACAGAATATCAAAAATAAATTCCAGGATGAAAAGCTTCCGCTTGTTGATGAAGTTATCGAATTAGATCAGAGAAACCGCGAGATCAAGCAGGAAGTAGAGGCTCTTCGTGCTGATAAGAATCAGATTTCCAAACAGATCGGTGCATGCATGGCACAGGGAAAGAAAGAAGAAGCTGAGGAGCTGAAGAAAAAAGTTCAGGAAAATGCTGATCGTGTAGAGGCTTTATCTAAAGAAGAAAAAGAAGTAGAAGCTAAGATCAAGCAGAACATGATGATCATCCCGAACATCATTGATCCATCCGTACCGATTGGAAAAGATGACAGTGAAAATGTTGAAATTGAAAAATTTGGCGAGCCGGTAGTTCCTGATTTTGAGATTCCATATCACACAGAGATTATGGAGAGCTTCAATGGTATCGACCTTGAAAGTGCCGGAAAAGTAGCTGGAAATGGTTTCTATTACCTGATGGGAGATATTGCAAGACTTCATTCTGCAGTTATTTCTTACGCAAGAGATTTCATGATCAACAGAGGATTTACTTACTGCATCCCTCCATTTATGATCAGAAGTAATGTAGTAACCGGAGTTATGAGCTTTGCTGAGATGGATGCCATGATGTACAAAATCGAGGGTGAGGACCTGTATCTGATCGGAACAAGTGAGCATTCTATGATTGGTAAATTTATCGATACTATGTTGACAGAGGATCAGCTTCCACAGACACTTACAAGCTATTCTCCATGTTTCCGTAAAGAAAAAGGAGCTCACGGAATCGAGGAAAGAGGAGTATACCGTATCCACCAGTTTGAAAAACAGGAAATGATCGTTGTATGTAAACCGGAAGAGAGCAAGATGTGGTATGACAAATTATGGCAGAACACAGTAGATCTGTTCCGCTCCATGGACATTCCGGTTCGTACACTTGAGTGCTGCTCCGGAGACCTGGCAGATCTGAAAGTAAAATCTTGCGATGTTGAGGCATGGTCCCCAAGACAGAAGAAATACTTCGAGGTCGGAAGCTGCTCTAACCTTGGAGATGCTCAGGCAAGAAGACTTGGAATCCGCGTAAAAGACGCTGATGGAAATAAATATTTTGCAAATACACTGAATAATACTGTAGTAGCACCACCGAGAATGCTGATCGCATTTTTGGAGAATAACCTTCAGGCAGATGGTTCTGTAAGAATCCCTGAGGTACTTCGTCCATACATGGGTGGTATGACTGAAATCAAAAGGAAGTAAAAATGCATCAATATCTGAATGCCATAGGATTTGGCAGCATTCATACAAAAAAAGAATTATATGAGATACTGGATAAAGTAGAACAGCAATATACGTGTCATGAGCTTGTATATCAGGACGAAGAACTGGATTTTTGTGAATATCAGAAGGAATTCGGACCTGGAATGGGGATATGTCTGTGCGGAGACATGGATTCTGTGGATAACTTTACGAAAAGATATTATTATCCATATTTTCTAGGAACAGGAATCACGTCTTATGCAGATATCACGATTGAGCGCAGAATGGACAGAGAAGCCTATGTAGGAATCTGTGAAGATGCAAAAATCGGAATTACGATTATATTTTATCTGCAAAATGTACCACAGTATTTGAAGGAAAAGCAATTGAGCGGTAACAAGATGAACTATACATCTGTGACGCTTGCGGGATTATGCGAGTCCGGGACTATATTATTGCCGGTAAAAAAAGACCATTCGCAAAAAGAACAACAGAGAGAAGAGGTGTATAACCGTATGCAGCTTCTCTCTGCTGCAAAATCCGGAGATCCAAATGCCATCGAGACACTGACACTGGAAGACATTGATACATATTCGAAAGTAACAAAAAGACTGGTGAAAGAAGACATATTCAGTATTGTAGACACATACATTATGCCATACAGCGTAGAATGTGATCGTTATTCCATACTGGGCGAGATCCAGGAACTGCATCAGGTTACCAATGAATATACCGGTGAAACTGTATACGTCATGAAGATAGATGTAAACGGTCTCGTATTTGACGTTTGTGTACCTGAGAAGGGACTTCTGGGGGAACCGGCGATAGGACGTCGATTCAAAGCAAATATGTGGCTGCAAGGCTATATCAATTATTAGTATCTGAGTATAAGATGATCATCTTATGATTATAAGACTGAAAATGTAAGATAACGAGAGAGCAGGGATTACCTGCTCTCTTGTATATCAGCTGGGAGATGACTCCCACCTCTATAGGTGGTGAGAAACAAGCTGGTATCAGTGGTGGGAGTCAATCCCCCAGCTGATATAGCCTCCGGCAGGATTGCAGAGGTGCGCAGTAGAAGGATGTCATGCAATTGCATGACGCGCACCTCGCAGCAAGAATGCCGAGGCATTCTTGAATAGACGGTTATGTATCATACATTAAACCATAAAACATCATCAGAAAACAATTTGATAAAATATAAATATACAGAATATTCTACTGAAATAATACAATTATAAATTAATTAAAATAAATATTATAAATAGTATTGACAAAACAAAACGCGGATGCTATTATATAGTTAATCCAAAGGAAAACAAAAAACCTTAGGAATCATCGATAGAAGTCCTGACGAGAAAGGGACGAACGAAAAGAAAGGAAGGAGGCTTAAACCGTTGGACAATTTAGAATCTATGAATAGTCAATATGTTAGTGGTATGGCAGATGGAAGTTCCCACAGAATAAGCCTTAACCATAGATTATAAAACCCGGTAAGAAGATTGAATAAAAAAGAATCGGAGAAGAATATATAACCGGTATACAGAGAAAACATTTGCAGAACATATTGAGGATAAAGATACCACAGTAATTCAAAGAATTAGAAGATGTGTAAAGAAACATCGAACTAATCGAGATTTATATAAGAAAAGAGTTCTATATAAGAAAAAGTGTTATAGACGTAATAGCTAATGAGTCGTAGAGTATATTGAAGAATCTCAAGAAAGAGAATGATATTGATAACTACTATGAGAAAGTTATAGATAGGGAATAGCAAAAGGATCGGATATAGAAGATGAGGGTTATATAAATCAAATCAATGAAGCGTAGATCGGCGACTTTGAATTACAAGTTATAGTTCTAAAAAGAAAGGAAAACAGGCAGGGAACGGAATCTACAAAATAACCTCCGATAATAAAAAATATGAATATAATGAAATTTAATATAAAATAGCCATTACGATTAATGATAATTGTAATGGCTATTTTTCATACAAAAAAAAGGATAACTAATGAGGATTATGTGGATAACTTTTTGTTTTTACGCCGGAGCAGTGGAATACGGGAGAATATGTGTTAAGATACATAAAATCTGTATGAGATGCTATTTAACGAATGGGAAAAATATGATATAATAATAAATTGAAATTTAAGAAGTATATTTCAGCAAAAAAAGTACGAGTCAATAAAGGATAAAATAAGGGATAATTGGGGAAGTAAGAATGGAAAAGAAAAAAGTAAATTATCAACTATTAATAAGAAGGGTCTGCCTTATTATACTTGATATTTTATGTATCATTGCAGCATCATTTTTAGCATTGCTGACGCGTTTCGAATTTGACTTTCATCAGATTCCTCCAGAATTCTTAAAAGTAATCTATGAATATGGACCATTCATCATTGTTGTTACGTTAATTATATTCACTTTTTTCCATGTTTACAGTAGTTTATGGGAATATGCAGGGATTGAAGAAGTATTTAGTCTAATTGTGGCCTGTCTGTTATCAGCAGTTGCAAAGATTATTGTTATATCATTTACCTGGAGCACTATGCCGAGAAGCTGGTATGTGCTGGATACGATGTATCTGATGATTTTGATCGGGACAACGAGAGTATCCTACCGACTGATTCGTCTGCGGAGACAGAATCGAAAGTTTCCGTGGGTTAAGAGAAAAAAGGTCATGATTATCGGTGGCGGCGAGGCCGGAAGAACTCTGATCACAGAGATACAGAATAGTAAATATCTGGATCAAAAGGTTGTATGTATTATAGATGATGATCCGAAGAAAATCGGAAGATACATCAAAGGAATTAAGGTTGTCGGTAACCGCGACAGCATTAAAAAGAATGTTAAAAGATACAATATACAGCAGATTATTTTGACAATACCATCCGTGAATTCAGCAAGGATCAGACCAATCGTGGAGATCTGTCAGGATACGAACTGTGAACTTATGATCCTGCCGGGAGTATACCAGCTGGTTACTGGAGAAGTAAAGGCTAGTAAGCTTCGCCCAGTGAAGATTGAAGACCTTCTGGGAAGAGATGAAGTCCATATCAATCTGAATGAGATCATGGACTATGTGTCTGGGAAAGTCATTATGGTAACCGGAGGCGGTGGTTCAATCGGAAGTGAGCTGTGCAGACAGATCGCAGAACACAGACCAAAGCAGCTGATCATCTTCGACATTTATGAAAATAATGCATATGATATTCAGCAGGAACTGGTAAGAAAGCATCCAGAGCTTGACCTGGTAGTACTGATCGGCTCTGTACGTGATGAGAACCGTATCGACAGTATTTTCGAGCAATACCATCCGGAGATCATCTATCATGCGGCAGCACACAAGCATGTGCCGCTTATGGAAGACAGCCCGAACGAAGCAATTAAGAATAACGTTCTTGGAACCTATAATATGGTCAGAATGGCAGATAAATGGAACGTTAAGAGATTTGTACAGATATCTACCGATAAAGCCGTGAACCCAACGAATATCATGGGAGCTTCTAAGAGAATCTGTGAGATGATCATACAGACTTATAACAAAGAATCGAACACAGAATATGTAGCAGTGCGGTTCGGTAATGTACTTGGAAGTAACGGAAGCGTCATTCCGTTATTTAAAAAACAGATCGCAGAAGGAGGACCGGTAACGGTCACACATCCGGAGATCATCCGCTACTTTATGACGATTCCGGAAGCGGTATCACTGGTACTTCAGGCAGGTGCCTATGCCAAAGGCGGAGAGATCTTCGTACTGGATATGGGAGAACCGGTAAAGATCCTTGATCTTGCAAGGAATATGATCCGGCTGTCAGGCTATAAAGTCGATCAGGATATCAAGATTGAATTCACGGGACTGCGCCCGGGAGAGAAATTATACGAAGAACTTCTGATGGACGAAGAAGGTATGACGGATACACCGAATAAGCTGATACATATCGGACATCCGATCGATGTAGATGAAGTCAAGCTCGCACATGCACTCAGAGTCCTTGAGAGCGCAGCACAGAATGAGACCGATGATATGCGTCTGATCGTGGAAAGCATCGTTCCGACCTATCATCCAAAATTAAATAAATCAACACAATAGAACCAGAGAATACAGGAGGCATAACAGATATGTTCAAAGAGGATCATTTGTCTTTCAGACAAAGGAAATATATGAAGGTTAAGAACATAATAGGAAGAGCTCTTGGAGGGATCGGTCTGGTGGTATTATCACCCGTCTATCTGGCAATTATTGTGGCGATCAAGAAAGAAGACGGGATTACAGCTCCTGTCTTTTTTTCGCAGAAAAGAGTAGGAATCCATAAGGAATATTTTAACCTGTACAAATTCCGCTCCATGCGCACAGATACGCCGCACGATAAGCCGACCCACCTTCTGGAGAATCCGGATCAGTACATAACAAAAGTAGGGCGTTTCCTGCGGAAATCATCCTTAGATGAACTTCCGCAGCTTTGGAATATCGCCAGAGGAGATATGGCCGTGATCGGACCGAGACCGGCACTGTGGAATCAGGATGACCTGATCGCAGAACGTGACAAGTATGGGGCCAATGATGTGAAACCGGGGCTTACCGGATGGGCACAGATCAACGGAAGAGATGAACTTGAGATCCCTGTCAAAGCCAGACTGGACGGCGAGTATGTAAAAAAGATGGGGCCGCTTATGGATATCCGTTGCTTTATCGGAACGGTATTCTCCGTGCTTCGAAGTGACGGAGTCGTAGAAGGCGGAACCGGAGCCAAGAAGAAGCTTATGATCATCACCAATCATTCTTATATGCTGTGGCAGTTCAGAAGAGAATTGATCGAGAAACTCATGGAAGATTATGATGTGATCATCAGCACACCATTCGTAGGACATGAGGATGACTTTGCAGCTATGGGCTGTACGATGATCGAGACAGACGTAGACCGACGCGGCATCAATCCGAAGACAGATATGAAGCTGTATATGACTTACCGCCGATTACTGAAAGAATATCATCCGGATATGGTAGTTACATATTCGATCAAGCCTAATGTATATGCAGGATATGCCTGCCGAAGAATGAGAATTCCTTATTGTGTAAATGTACAGGGACTTGGGACAGCATTTCAGAAAAAAGGACTACGGGAAATCGTTATAAGAATGTATAAAGTAGCTTTAAAAAAAGCTCAGACCGTTTATTTTGAAAATAAAGAAAATGCAAAAGTATTTTTACAGGAGCGGATCATACGTCGTGATCAGATGTGTTTGCTGAAGGGCGCGGGAGTGAATCTTCAGTATTATGACTATCAGAAATATCCAGAGAACGACAAAGTACATTTCCTATATCTTGGAAGAATCATGAAAGAAAAAGGAATGGATGAATTGTTCTCTGCCGCAAAAGAATTACAACGAAAAGATGTGCCATTTGTCCTGGATCTGGTAGGATTCTTCGAGGATGAATATAAAGAAAAAATCGATCAGCTGGTCAGAGACGGAATCGCAGTGTTCCATGGATTTAAAGAAGATCCAAGACCATATTACGCAGGAGCGGACTGCGTTGTATTACCGAGCTATCATGAGGGAATGTCAAATGTACTTCTGGAAGCAGCGGCAACCGGACGACCGGTGATCACCAGCAATATTCCGGGCTGTAAGGAAGCCGTTGATGATGGTAAAAGCGGTTTTTTATGTGAAGCCAGGGATTGGAACGATCTGTATCTAAAAATGGATAAAATCTCCCATATGAGCCACGTAGAGCGCGAAGCAATGGGACTCTGCGCAAGAGATAAGATGATGCAGGAATTCGATAAGAATAAGGTTGTGAAGAAGACGATACAGGGGATTGTGAGAGTGTAATAAGAATGGTAAAATTAAATATCGAAAGATATACGTAGCAGGAAAGGAAATCCTTGCAATATCAATTAGTTATTTGGAGAAGAATATGGACAAGAACTATATATTAATACTTGGATGGGTTGCCGTCATGGCAATATTGTCTATGCTGACATCGGTAAAACGAGTAGAGACAGTGTGTGGAAAAAAAGAATATCGATGGAGACCGGGGTGGGCAGTTGTGACAGTATTGCCGCTTGTATGGATGTGCAGTCAACGTGGCGGCATTATGGATACAGGAGCATATCTGGAGGGATATAAGGATATGCCGAGAGCGTTTGGCGGGATTATATCATACATTGGAACGGTGAAAAAGGATAAAGGATTTTACTTTTTATCTGCAGTTATAAAATGTATTGTTGGAAATAGAAGTGTTGTATATCTATTTATTATAGCAGCTCTTCAGGCGGGAATGCTTTTTTATGTATATCGTAAATATTCCAGCAGATACCTTATGAGCTTTTTCTTGTTCCTTGCGTCAACAGACTATATATCATGGATGTTCAATGGAATAAGACAATTTACAGCGGTAACTATTACTTTTATCGGAATAAAATTCATTTTGGATAAAAAGTATGCAAAAGCAATTGTATTGATTTTGATCGCATCGCTGATGCATCAAAGTGCATTGTTAATGATTCCATTTATTTTTATTGCACAGGGAAAAGCATGGAATAAGAAAACATTATTATTTATTCTGGCAGTTATAGTAGTTGTTGTATCAGTTGGAGAATTTACCAATATATTGGACAGCGTGCTTGCGGAAACACAGTATAAGAATGTTGTATCTGACTGGCAGAGTTGGGAAGATGATGGAACCAATGTGTTACGTGTATTAGTATATGCGGTGCCGACTATATTATCGCTAATTGGGCTTAAATATATACGAAATGCGGATGATCCAATTATTAATCTCAGTACTAATATGTCGATTGTATCGGTTGGATTTTACGTTGTATCTATGTTTACAAGTGGTATCTTTATTGGAAGACTTCCGATATATTTTTCATTGTATAGTTACATCTTATTGCCATGGGAAATTGACAATATGTTTACAAAGAGATCAGCACGCTTGTTATATCTTATGACTATATGTGCTTATTTGGCATTTTATTATTATCAGATGCATTTTGCATGGAATTTTATTTAAAATACAAAGTTTCAATGTTAGGAATGGGGAGTTTATAATGTATGAAAAGGATCCGGTAATCAGTGTAATTATGGGGATATATAATTGTGGAGATACATTATCAGAGGCAATTGAATGTATAGTTAATCAGACCTTTGTAGACTGGGAATTAATTATGTGTGATGATGGATCAAGTGATGACACATACGAAATAGCAAGAAGCTATAAAGAAAAATATCCTGAGAAAATTATTGTATTACAAAATGAAAAGAACAGAGGATTAAATTACACTTTAAATAAATGTCTGAAACAGGCTAAGGGAAAATATATTGCAAGAATGGATGGAGATGACCGGTGTGATAGAGAGCGGTTCGCAATAGAAATAAACGTGTTGGAGAAAGAACCGGAAATATCAATTGTCAGTACAGATATGGAGTTCTTCGATGAAAGTGGAGTCTGGGGAAAAATCAGTCACTCAGAGTATCCGATGCCGGAAGATTTTGTAAAAGAAAGTCCTTTTTGCCATGCGCCATGTATGGTAAAGAGAGAGGCATATATGAAAGTAAAGGGATATTCTGTTTCTGACAAGTTATTAAGAGTAGAAGACTATCATCTGTGGATAAAAATGTACAAATGTGGATATCGTGGGAAAAATATTCATAAATGTTTATATCAGATGCGGGATGACCGGAATGCATATAGCAGACGTTCTTTTAAAAATCGGCTGAATGAGTATTATGTGAAACGACTGGCAATAAAAACATTTCGATTGAAAAAGTGGAATTATTTGTTTGCTCTTCGACCGATTATTGTCGGCCTGTTACCGAATTTTATATATGATAAGTTGCATAAGGGAAGATTAGCAAAATAAGCGAGATGTAAGAGGTGATAGAAAGTGATTCCTAAAAAAATTCATTATTGTTGGTTTGGAAGGGGAGAAAAACCGGAATTAGCAAAAAAATGCATTCAAAGCTGGAAAAAATACTGCCCGGATTATGAAATTATAGAGTGGAATGAAGATAATTTTGATATAGATCAATATCCATATTTGAGATGGTGTTATGATAATAAAAAGTGGGCGTTTTTAAGTGATTTAGTAAGATTATTAGTAGTATATCAGAACGGAGGGATTTATTTTGATACAGATGTAGAAGTGATTAAAACACCGAATGATATGTTAATATGCAATGCATTTTATGGATTTGAGAATAACGAAAATATTTGTACTGGAATGGGATTTGGCGCAGAAGCAAAAAACAAGACAGTATATTCAATGATAAATGAATATATAAAATTAGTCCCAGATAAAGAGGGCAATTTTCCAATTATAAAATGTCCGGAATTAAATACCAAAGCATTACTTCCCTATGGATTAAAATTGAATGGAAAATATCAAAAATTAGATGGAGCGGAAGTATTCCCATATGATTATTTCAATCCATATGACGATCCGACAGGAAAGTTGAATAAAACAGAGAATACTGTGTCTATTCATTGGTATTCGAAAAGTTGGATGGATAAAAAGACGATTTTGAGAAGTAAAATTACAAAACCATTTCATCGCATTTTTGGTGTGGATTGTTTTAAGAGGTTAAAAAAGTGAAGAAGATATTGATTGTATCACATGCATTGGAATTGGGTGGCGCTGAGAGAAGTCTAATTGGACTACTGGATGCGATAGATAAAAAGGAGTATAAAGTAGATCTGTTTTTGTTACGGCATGAAGGAGAGTTGATTTCTTTTATTCCGGAAGGTGTTAATTTATTACCTGAAATTCCGGCCTATACAGTACTTGCACGTCCAATGGTACAGACTTTGAAAGAAGGACATGTAATATTAACAGCAGCAAGAATGTATGGAAAAATAAAAGCAGATAAGTATATAAAAAAATGTGGACATACAGATAGTGGAGTACCACTTGAATATAGCCATAGATATACATATCGCTTTATGCCGGAGATACAGCCGGCTGAGGAGTATGATTTGGCAATTAGTTTCCTGACTCCGCATTATATTGTTACACATAAGGTTCATGCCAAAAAGAAAATAGCCTGGATACATACAGATTATAGTAAGGTTCAGATTAATGAAAAATCAGAATTAGAGATGTGGTCGGCGTATGATCAGATAATTTCAATATCTGATGATGTGACAAAAACCTTTCAAAAAATCTTTCCAACTTTGTCAACGAAGATTATTAAAATAGAAAATATTATTCCAGAAAAATTGATTATAAGCCAGTCAAAGGAATTTATTCCAGTAGAGGAGATGCCGGATGACAGTATAAAAATACTATCTATTGGAAGATATTGTACAGCAAAAAATTTTGATAATGTACCAAATATATGCAAACATTTGGTAAAACAAGGAATGAATGTAAGATGGTATCTTATTGGGTTTGGTCCAGATGAAAACCTTATTAAAGAAAAGATAAAAGAAGAGCATATGGAAAAAAATGTTATTATGCTTGGAAAGAAAGCGAATCCATATCCATATATTTGTAGATGTGATTTGTATGTGCAACCTTCAAGGTATGAGGGAAAGTGTGTTTCTGTAAAAGAGGCACAGATGTTGGGAAAGGCTGTGGTAATTACTAATTATGCTACGGCAAACAGTCAAGTGGAAAATGGAGTAGATGGTATAATTGTGACCATGGATAATGAAAAGTGTGCAGTGGAAATTGCAAGGATATTAAAGGATGGAGAAAAAATGAAGAGAATGTCACAGAAGTGTACAGAAAAGAATTATTCTAATGTTACAGAAGTAAAAAAAATATATAGTATGTGTAAATGCTAATTAGATTAATTTTGTAATGAGAAAGAGGAAAAAAGAATGGCATTGGTTAGTATTGTTGTTCCAATTTACAAAGTCGAAAAATACTTATCAAGATGTGTTCAGTCGTTGTTGAATCAGACTTTGAAAGATATTGAGATAATCTTGGTTGATGATGGATCGCCGGATAAATGTCCTGAAATGTGTGAGGACTATTTGAAAGCAGATAAGAGAGTTAAAGTTGTGCATAAAGTGAACGGTGGACTAAGCAGTGCGCGGAATGTTGGAATCGATGTGGCCACTGGAAAATATATAGGTTTTGTTGATTCGGATGATTCAATATTACCTACTATGTATGAAGAATTATATAACGTGATTAATAAGTATAATTGTGATTTCGTTATGTCGGATTATGAGAGGATTACGCGTGATGGAAGAGAAAATTTAAAAACTCTTAATATTGCAAAAGGATACTATGATAAGAACCGGATTATTAAAGAAATTTATCCAGAGCTAATTATGGGGCGTAATCTGGATTATGGTCCATTGTTGTCAGTTTGGCATTGTTTATACAATTCGGATTTTTTGAGACGGTATAATTTACGATTTGATGAAGAGGTTAAATGGTCGGAAGATAATATTTTTAGTGCATTTGTTGGGTATTATGCTAATTCTTTTTATTATTTAAAGGGAAGAGGATTATATAAGTATTATGAAAATGCGGGAACAATTACGACCAGTTATCGTGAAGGTGCGTGGAATGTTTATTGTACTATGAATGACCATCTGAGAATGTTTTTTGACAATAAAAAAGAGTATAATTTTTCACAACAATTAAATTTGCATCAGATTTATTATGCATGCAATTGTTTGGGACAATTAAAGCATGCAGATTTAGATAAAGAAGTAAGAAATAGAAAGGCGCAGGAAATTTTAAAATCTGAAAAATTAGCAGAGGCTTTTTATAAATTCGCTTATCCGAAAGAATGGTCATGTAAACTGAAGGTACAGATTTGGTTGATAAGGCATAAAATGTGGAATGTATTAAAGAAAATATAAGGAGCAGATGATAATGTGTAAGATTTCAATAGTTATGCCTGTTTATAATAAAGAAAAATACATAGCAAGAGGAATTCATTCTATTCTTGTACAGACATTTAAGGATTGGGAATTAATTATCATTGATGATGGGTCGACTGACGGCTCTTTAAACCAATGCAAAAAATTCCGAGATTCAAGAATTCAAGTATTTCATACTTTAAATAGAGGTGTGTCTGAAGCACGAAATTTAGGGATTAGTAAAGCTACGGGAGAGTATATTACTTTTATAGATAGTGATGATTTTGTTGCAGAGAATTATCTTGAAAAAATATATAGACCAGATGAAGAAATGGTAATTGGTGGAGTAGCAAAAGTTGATATAAACGGAAAAGTTATAGAACGAATACGTCCATATTTAGACGGGAATGTATATATAGAAGATATGGCGAAAACTTTCTATAAAGAACAATTAGCTACCGGAATTTATGGTTTTGTATCATCAAAACTTATAAAAAAAAGCGTGATAGAAAAAAACAAGATACGATTTGATAGTAAAATAAATTTGGCAGAAGATTATGATTTCTTTTTAAAAATATATGGATGTATTGAACAAGTATGGTTTACAGATTATGCAGGATATTATTATGAGCAGGAAACTATAAATTCTGCTATCACGATGGATGATAACAAGATAGATTTTTTTGAACAGATTAATATTCAAAAGAAAACAAAATCATTTTTAAGAAAGAATCATTCATTTGGAGAATGGGAAGAAAAGCAATATAATCAAATAATTTCGAATTATGCGTATACAATTCTAATGATGAGTGCAACGAAAGGAAAAAAAATATATAGCAATAATTTTAACAGATTGAAGAAAGAACATATAGTTTATCTGGGAGAAGGCGGAAAAGCTATGCAGATAATAATGTCAGGATATAATCGTGGATTAACAAGCGGAACATATGTTGTTTTGAGGCTGAAGAAAGCAATACATAATGTGTTAAAAGGGGAAAGGTAAGCATGAGAAAAATTTTTTTATATAATCATGGCGGTAGTGAAAATCACGGATGTGAAGCACTGGTTCGCACTGTGTGTGAATTGTTTAAAGAGGAAGATCTTATCCTATATTCAGAAATGCCGCAACAGGATTTACATTATGGTATTCAGCAGTTTGCTGATGTTAAAAGTGCAAAAAATGCATATTCAAAACTGTCTCCTAGTTTTATTAAAGCGTATTATAGCTTGAAAAAGAAAAATGATTATTTCTCAATAGATATATTACCATATAGAAAGACTATAAAAGAATTTAGGACAGGAGATATAGAGATATCGGTAGGTGGAGACATTTATTGTTATGATGACTATCCGAAATACATTCAATTGCATCAAATGATCTGCCAACGAGGCTGTAAGACAATTCTTTTAGGATGTTCTTTAAATGAAAAATTATTTAATGATCCGAAATTTGTCGAGGATATGAAATCATATGATTATATTTCGGCAAGAGAATCTTTGACTTATGAATTATTAAAAAAGGCCGGGATTAAAAGTATCGGATTGTCACCGGATTCAGCATTTACATTACCAAAAGAAGAAGTGCAATTACCATCTAATTTTATTGAAAATAATACAGTGGGAATCAATGTAAGTCCATTAGTAATGGAACGGGAGCAAGAAGATAATGTGTTGTTGGATAACTACAGAAATCTCATAGCTTATATTTTAAATAAGACAGATTATGCGGTTGCATTGATTCCGCATGTGATATGGTCGGGAAACGATGATAGAAGCATTTTGAATAAATTATATGATGAATTTAAAAAGAGTAAGAGAATTGTAGTGATTCAGGATTGTAATTGTATGCAGTTAAAAGGCTATATAGCGAAATGTCGGTTCTTTGTGGGTGCAAGGACCCATGCGACTATTGCAGCATATTCTACAGAAGTTCCGACTCTTGTTGTAGGATATTCTATAAAATCCAGGGGAATAGCGAAAGATATATTTGGAAGTGAAGAAAATTATGTGATTCCTGTTGAGCAGATAAAAGAAGAAAATAAATTGACACAGACATTTATTTGGTTGCAGGGAAATGAGAATCATATAAAGGAACACTTGAAGAAAAGAATGCCGCAATATATAAAAGACGCAGAAAAAGTAAAGGAAAAAATAAAAGAATTTTTTTAGGATATGAATAATGGATTTGATAAGTATTATTGTGCCAATTTACAATGCAGAAAAAGTTATAAAACGATGTATAGAATCAATATCACGACAGTCTTATGAAATGTTAGAAATTATTCTGGTTGATGATGGATCAACAGACCAAAGCTTAGAAATTTGTGAAGATATGTCTGAAAAGGATTCAAGAATTAAGATTATACATCAAAACAATGGTGGGGTTAGTAGAGCAAGAAATACTGGACTAAAAAAAGCAACGGGACAATATATTATGATGGTTGACAGTGATGATTATCTATATGAAAGGGCTGTCGAATTAATGCTTAGGGAGATAAAGAAGAATAAGGCAGATTTAGCTATTTGTGGATTTGAAAGAGGAATGGATGAAGCATTTCCTTTTTCAATAGATTTATCTTTGGAAAGTTCAGTAATTGATAATAGAGAGGCGCTGAACAGAATTTATAAGAATGATTATTGTGCTTTACAATATGTTGCACCGTGGGCAAAGTTATATGCGCGTAGACTGTTCGATAATATAATATATCCGGAAGGAAAGATATTTGAAGATATTTATATAACTCATCATATATTGTATAAATGTGGAAGAATTGCTGTTTTACCACAGAGAATGGTATACTATTCGTTTTGTGATAATAGTTTGATGAATAAACCATTTCACTTAGGAAAATTAGATTATCTGGAAGCATTGGAAGAAAGAATTTATTTTTTTAAAGATTGTGGATTTGATGAACTTGAGGACGTGGCTTATGATGAGTATTTACATTCTCTTATATGGGAATATTCCCGAACGAGAGATATTTTACATGACAAGAATGCCATGAATAAAATTTCTGATTGCTTTAAAAAAATATATAAAGTGGGGCATGCCAGTAAAAGATATCCGCAAGAGACAGTATGGTATTTGAAGACCTTTGCAATTAATCCGGAGATAATAGTATTATATTGGAAAATCAACTCGGTGTTTGAAAAAATATGGAGAAAGAAGAATGAAAACTGAAAAGGTAAGTATTGTAACACCATGCTATAACGGAGAAAAATATTTGGAACGATTTTTAAAGTCCATACTTAATCAAAGCTACGGAAATATAGAGTTGATATTTATAAACGATGGATCAACAGATCAGACAGAAGAGATTATTAAAAAATATAAAGAAGAATTTGATTTACGTAATATAGAATTAACATATTTGTTTCAGGAAAATGCGGGACAGGCTGCAGCTTTAAATAATGGATTGAAATATGTTCAGGGAGATTATTTATTATGTATGGATTCAGATGATGAGATTAGTGAGAATTTTGTAAAATGTAGAGTTCGGTTTTTACAGGAAAATTCTGCATATGTGTATTGTTATGGAAAAGTTGAATTTATTAAGAATGAATCAATACAAATAAAAGAAAAAAGAAAAGAATGTGAAAATAGATTATCTTTTTTTGAAGATATATTGTTTGTTAAGAATGTATTTTTTACTGGATATTTTATGAGAATAGATGCATTAGATAAAGTAATAGAAAAACGAGAAATATATACGGGAAGAGGAGGACAGAATGCACAAATACTTCTTCCTTTAGCTTGGTATTATGGAGAGCCAGGTTATGTAAAAGAATCAGTATATAAGTATTATATTCATCCAGAAAGTCATTCACATAGTCAGGATACAGGAGAAAAAATTATTGATCAATTGTTGGATTATGAACAGATTTTGCTTGAAACAATAAAGAAAATAAAAGATAAAAGAGCAAGTGAATATATTATGCCAGTTCGACAGCATTATGCAAGGCTTCGGTATGGAAATGCAATAGATACACAGAATAAAATACTCATTCGGAAATATTTCAAGGAATTAAAGCGGATAAAAAGGCCGACGCTTAGGGAGTTTGGACTATATATAAAGAAAATGGTATTTAGGTAAAAAGGATGTATGGATTAATATATAGAATATATTTTATATTAAAGAGAAAACAAAAAAAGAAAAAAGAAAAAAACAAGGATACAGGTTTTATAATTCAAAAATTATTAGACAAAATAGAATGGTACTATAATATTTTAATAAAAGAAAAATATGAAAAATGTAGCATTTCTGAAAATATACTTGAAAAAAAGAAAAGAAAAGAGCGTATAATAGTATCTTTAACATCTTATCCAAAAAGAATAGGTGAAGTGTGGATTACGATTGAGACTTTATTGCGTCAGACAGTGAAACCAGATATGATTATTTTGTGGCTTGCAGATACTCAGTTTAACGGAATAGAAAGTTTGCCTAAAAAGTTAATTGATTTACAAAAAAGCGGATTGACAATTCGCTTTTGTAAAGATTTAAAGAGTCATAAAAAGTATTTTTATACGATGCAAGAATATCCAGAAGATTTGATAATATTAGTAGACGATGATATGTTTTATCCATATGACATGATAGAAAAATTATTAAAGTTACATTATGAATATCCACAGGATATTTGCACAATGACTGCGCAGGTAATAGGTGATGATATCACAGTGGTTCCATCGAAATGGAAAAATCCTGATTTAAGTCAAAAGTATCAACATTCTACCAAATTGCAGATTTTTACAGGAAGTGGTTCACTTTATCCGCCAAATTCATTAAATGCACAAGCTTTCAATGAAGAAGTAATGAAAGAGTTATGTCCATATGCAGATGATCTTTGGTTAACGTTTATGGCAAAATTAAACGGAACAAAAGTGACTACACAATATCCATGGAGAGCATTCCCAATAACAATTTATGGTTCTGGTATCGGAAGTTTGTATTATATAAATGCTGAAGAAGGGCAGAACGATGTTCAGTGGAAGGCATTGTTGAATTATTTTAAAGTACAATTAGGAGAAGTTGAATATGAATAAGATAAAAGAGTATTTGCGATTTCTTAGACGTATTCGGATTATAAAATATTTTTACTTGAATTATTTTTGCAAAGAGATAATCCGAGTTGATAACAGTAAAATAATTCCGTATAAAAATGCTGTTATTAATATTGAAATAGGAGCACGAATTTATATTGCAAATGGAGATGTTGAAATAGGATGTAATTTGTTAAAAGGATCCAGGGAGGAAACAAGAATACGTTTAAGAGAAAATGCTGTTTGGGGATCCAACGGTGGATGTAAGATTTCTTATGGTTCAACAATAGAAATTCTTAAAGGGGCATTGCTTGACAGTAAATATTTTACGGTTAATAGTAATAGTATATTAATTGCAGCAAAAAAAATAAGTCTTGGACAAGATGTTATGATTGCAAGAAATGTTGTTATATATGATAGTGATTTTCATGAGATATATTATGAGGGAATAAAAGGTAACAGATCAAAAGATGTTATAATAGGCGAGCATGTCTGGATTGGTACAAACAGTATGATACTGAAGGGTGTTAATTTGAAAAAAGGTTGTGTAGTAGCAGCTAATACAATTGTAACTGAGAATGTAGAAAGTGAAAATCTTATTGGAATCAAATCAGAAATCAAGTGTATAAATAACCAGATTCAATGGAAGAGATAAAATGCTATGAAAGATTTTTTGATTAAAGATGTGGAGAATTAATTATGTCGAGACAAAAGAATAGTATTAATAATCTTAAATGGGGGATTTTAGGAAATATAATCACTTCAGTTGTAGCAATTATTATTCCAAGATTATTTATCGTCAATTATGGATCTGAAGTGAACGGGTTATTATCATCAATTCGCCAAATTTATGTATATCTGGCTTTACTGGAAGCGGGTGTAGGTGATGCGTCAGTTGTGGCACTTTATGGACCTATTGGGAGAAATGATCATAAAACTGTTAATAAAATCCTGGCAGCAACGCATTATTATTATAAAAAAATTGGGATAGCATATGCGGCGTGTGTGTTGGCATTGGGTGGAATATACCCATTGCTATTGGATACAACCATATCATATGGAACATGCTTTTGGGTCATTGTATTACAAGGTTCAGGAAGTGTTATTAGCTATTTCGTTCAGGGAAAATATAATATGTTGTTGCGAGTAGATAATAAAAGTTATATAACAACGAATCTTGCTACCGTAACATCAGTTATGACGGATTTGATACGAATAGTATTATTATTAAATGGTAAAAGTATCATTGAAGTACAGGCTACATATTTAGTATTTAATCTTGCAAAAATGTTGTATGTAAGTTGGTACATAAAAAAGAATTATTCATGGATTGATCTATCAGTTACTCCGGATTTTAAATCAATTTCACAGAAATCGGCGGTTATGGTTCATCAAATTTCTTCATTAGTGTTCAGTCATACAGATGTATTAATACTTACTTTTGTCTGTGGATTGAAAACAGTAAGTATTTATTCTATGTATGCAACGATTTATGGAATGGTTGATAATGTTATAAACATTATTTCTAACAGTGTTCAGGCGGCATTGGGGCAGATATTCCATACAGATAGGAAAAAATTCTTGAAACTACAGGAAGCATTTGAAACTTATTATTTAGCTATTGTGTTTTCTCTTTTAACGATAGCATTTATATTTGCGTTACCGTTTATGAAATTATATACAAGAGGGGCGGATATAAATTATGTAGATTATAGATTACCAATATTATTTACGATGTATCAACTCTTAAGTTATGGAAGAGCATCAAGTAATAATATTTTAAGTTTTGCAGGGGCATTTAAAGAGACTCAATGGAGAGCGGTATTAGAAGCAACAATTAATCTGGTGGTGTCTTTTATATGTGTATTTAAATTTGGAATATATGGCGTATTATTTGGCACTGTAGTAGCTTTGATATACAGGGCAAATGATATTATTTTATTTGCCAATAGAAGAGTGTTAAAAAGAAGTGCCTGGGCAACGTACCGTAGATGGATAACGGATTTTTTTGTTTTAATTGTGATAATAATTTGTTTTGAAAAATTACAATTAAGAATTGAAACGTATACGAAGCTTTTGGTAGCTGGTATTTGGGTTAGCATTGTGGTTGTAAGTATTTTTATAGTCGTAGCAAGCGTTATAGAGAAACAGGCTAGGGAGACGGCGATATATTATATTAGACAGATGATACTAAAAAAAGAGGAAGGATATTAAAAATGTTGTAATAATTTGTAGTATGTTAAAAATAAATGGCATGTAAAAGAAGTTTTCGTTTTATCAAAAAACTTATCAAGAAGCAAATTCTAGAATTAAGAAAAGTTAGTTGTATTTGTGTGTAAGATTAGAAGAAAGAGAAATGAAATGAAAGAAAATTTGTTATTAAAAAAAATACTGCTTAAGATATTTAACAGAATTTCAGCGGATAACAATTATTTAAAGGTTGAAAGTATTCATTTTAAAAATAATCATTTACGAATAGAGGGAAATGAGAATAGTCTTCAATGTGAAAAGCAGAGTTTTTTTAGAAACAGTCATGTGTATATAAAAGGAATGGAAAATAGGATTAGCATTGATATAGAAACAGAAGTTTATGGGAATAATATGCAAGTCCTTTTTGTAAATGGAAGCAATAATCAGATTTTAATTGGGAAAAATTGTGTTATAAGAGATACAACATTTTTTATTAATGGAAATAATAATGTAATTTGTCTTGAAAATAATGTATCCGTTTATGGCGCAGAATTTCATATAGAGCAAGATAATAATTGTTTAAATATTAAAAAAGGAACAACATTTCACGGAAGAAATGGATATCCCGTGCATATTGCACTAGATGAGGGAAGTAGTATTACGATTAATGAGGATTGTATGTTTTCTAATGGAATTCAAATACGTTCTACAGACTCGCACAGTATTATTGATTCGACAGGAAAACGAATAAATTATGCAGAAGATATAACTATAGGAGAACATTGTTGGATCGGGTTGGGGTGCATTATCTTAAAAGGAACAACTATTGCGCCACATACAGTAGTGGCAGCGGGATCAATATGTACAACTGAATATCATAAAGGGAATTGTATAATTGCGGGGAATCCTGCAAAGGTAGTAAAAGAAAATATTGATTGGGATAGAAAATATTTGTGATTAAAATATTGGGTTTTTATACTATAGAAAGAGAGTGGAAGAAATAATTAAAGAAATCGTAAGGGGATACGGTGTTGGTAATCAGACTGATAGTAAATATGATTTTTGTGATGTGTTGGTATTAGAATATAAATAGTACAAGTCAAAATGAGAATTCCTTATAAGAAAAATCATGGTACAATGTAAGTACCGCATTCAAGGAGGATCTCATTATGGTAAAGCACTATGACAAACAATTTAAGTTGGATGCAGTACTACCATGATCATAGGAACTTAGGACTGCAGGGTTGTGCTACAATTTAGAAATTAGTCAGCAGACATTATCACGCTGGAAGAAAGAACTGCGTGAAACAGGTAATATTGAAAGCCGTGGTTCCGGTAACTATGCTTCTGATAAAGCAAAAGAAATCGCACGATTAAAACGAGAATTACGAGATGCACTTGAAGTATAATAAAACAATCAATATTCTGAAAAAATGACAGAAGCCATTTATCTCGAAGTTACTGAGATGGCAGAAACTGCCCATAAGGCAAAACGCCGAGTTTCTGGCTCTGGAATGTTGAAACATCTTGGCGTTTCTCATTCTGGCTATCATGTATGGCTAAAACGTGTTCCTTCCAATACCGAAAAAAGACGTGAAGCCGTAAAAGCTAAAATTCAAGATATTTATGATGAATTAAAACAGAATTATGGTGCCCCTAAAATCATCAAGGAATTGTGTAAAGAAGAAATCATCTCCGAACGTACCGGTGGTAAGTATATGAAGCAAATGGGTATCAAAGCCCAGTGGATCAAGCCATGGAACCATCACAACCAAAGATTCTGACTTCAGTAGCGAATTGAAAAATATCCTTGATGAACAGTTTAATCCAGAACATCCCAATGTAAGCGCTTTAGTTAAGCGCTTATCATTAAAAAGAATACAATTTTGTTGTTGGACATTTATTAAGAAGAGTAAAAGGAGGATATTGTGACTTATTTTAAGTACACAATTTATTAAAAAGAATGAAGATAGCATTTTTAATTATGGTACACAATAATCCCACAATGCTTAATTGTTTTATCAAACAGCTTTTGCAGTATCAAGGATCCGTGGTTTTTATACATGTTGATGAGAAAGGATTGAATATTATACCGGATATTATTGAGGATCCAAGGGTAATTATTATTCCTGAACATTACAATGGCAGTTGGGGAGATTATTCTCAGATTCAGATGGTAAATGCATTAATAAAGAATGCAGTAAATAGTGGTGATTTTGATTATTATTCACTTCACAGTGGTGTTGATTTATGTGTGAGAGAAGTATCAGAATTCGCTGATTATCTTTCAAAAAATAATCTTTATGGTTTTTATGAATGTACTAAACTTCCGAGTACCTGGCAGTATGGTGGTGGATTGGGAAGAGTTGCATTAAAATGGCCAAAATATCTTCGACGAAGAGCAGTAGGGTATCAACTGCCAAGGGTATTAAGAGCTATATATGGCAGATTGTTTTCAGTAGGGATAATAAAGGGAAGAAAGATTCCTGAGAAGTATGAATTATTTGGCGGATCTGCATGGTTCACAATTAGAAGTGATTGTGCGAAAGATTATGTTCATTTTCTTGAGGATAGTGAGTTTACAAGTCTATTTGTAAATGCACTTTGTGGAGATGAAATTTACTATGTAAGTATCTTCCAGATGTGCAAAGGAAATAAAATGGTGAATAATAAGAGCAATCTTAGATTTATAGACTGGAAGGAACGAGGTCAGCATCCGGGACCAGGAAGTCCGAATACAATTGACTGTTCCATGATAGATGAAATTGAAAAGTCAGGTTGTTTTTTTGCCAGAAAATTTGATGCTAATTATGATAATGATGTTATTCAGTATTTTCTGGAAAAAACATCTTCAAATTAAAGCTTGTTTTCATGTTAAGAGGTGATTGGGTGTATAAAGAGAACTTAATATCAGTAATTGTTCCAGTGTTTAATACAGAAGAGTATTTAAATAGATGTTTGGATTCAATTATCAACAGTACATATAAAGAATTGGAAATAATATGTGTTGATGATGGTAGTACAGATTGTTCTGCTGAAATATTAGAACAGTATGCTTCTATTGATAATCGTATAACTATAATTCACCAAGATAATCAAGGGGTTTCAGTAGCACGTAATAAAGGATTGGAAAGTGCTGTAGGAGAATATGTTTGTTTTATTGATTCAGATGATTGGATTCATGAACAGTTTTTTACATATTTACACAGAGCAATAACCGAAAATGCCGCAGATATTGCACTTTGTGATTTTAAACGTTGTGATGAGTCATATTTATTTCCACAACCTAAATATGACTGCGAGAATTTGTCAATTTATAATCTGATGACAAATCAGAATTACAAAAATTTTGTAAATAAATTATTTAGACATACAGTCATTTCTAATGAGCGTTTTATGTCTGGAAAAGTGATTGAGGATGCAATTTATATTATAGATATTTTGACAAAGAATCCAAACGTAAGGAGTGTTAAGGTTAATTGTACTTTATATGCATATTTCCAAAGAAGTGGATCCTTAGTATCAGGAATTTCTGTTGATTTGGTACGGCATTTAGCGGATTATACAATGCAAAAGTTAGTAAGCCTTGAGGATCAAAATCTAAAAGGTGTTCTGGCAGAAGATGTTATAAAAAGAATGTTATATGTCAGATATTATTATTTATTGAAAAAAGAGCGAATAGCTGCTGCAGAGTGTAATGAAGTGATTCGTTCAATGTTAACTTTGCTTAGCCACAGAAAAGTGAAATATATAGTGTTGTACCTTATCCCTGAACTGTATCGGCAGTTCAGATTACGGAATGATTCGTCTATGAAGACATTTGAAAAAAATGTAAAGAGTAGTGATCATCAGTGTTTATGATGGCTTATCAGACCAAACAGAAAAAATCGAAAGTCCATAGTATATGAATTGTATTCGCTCACGACATTAAATGAAAGGAAAAGCGATAATTTATTTTTTAATTATCATATAAGAAAAGACATGAAAGAGATATCTAAAAAAATACTTCATGGGCCATTGGCTCCAATGGCGTCTATACTGTTTCGATGTATTTCAAACATTGAATATTGGTATTTTGAACGGAAATGGAAGAAGCAGGGTTTTCCTATGCCGGATCAGGAAGAAGTAGAGTTTGTGCGTGAAAATGTAACTGTTATCTTCAAGTCCTTTGAACGTCAAAAAATGGCAAAGCGTTTGTATGAGAATTTGCAGAAATATTATCCGGGAGTACGGGTCGTGATTGCAGATGACAGCAGGAAGCCGCTGGATTTGCAAGGAGACTCGCTTACGATCGTTCAGCTGCCATTTAATAGTGGGCTTAGCTATGGGCTTAATCAGGCGCTTGAAAGGGTAGATACGCCGTATGTCATGCGTATGGATGATGATGAATTACTTACAGTAAGGACGCGGTTAGGAAAGCAGGTAGAGTTTCTGGAGAGATATTCAGAAATTGATATTGTTGGTTTTTGCGTACTGACAGCGATACGCTGCCAGAATCCGGACGAAGCGGTTAGTGAGTTTACCAGATTTAGTATGAAAGATGCGCCGAAACCGTTATTAATCCCGCATATGACACGCGTAGACGGCAATCATTTCGTTATGGGCAAGGTACCGAACATTTATGTTGCCAGAACTGATAAAATCCGCAGTATTGGCTGGGATAGCAATATTCGCATGATGGATCATCAGGATTTTTTCTGGAGAGCATCCGGAAATTTGGTAACCACCATTGCGCTGGGAACAGCAGTGTTTCATTATCACAATCCGTTTGACAGATATTATCAGCGGTTTCGACAGGATGTATCGGGTGATAAGGAGTATATTATTAAAAAAAATAAAAAATTTTAACTTTTTTTGCGATTTCGCGTCAGTTTTTTGCTGTGAATGTGTCTTATATAATGAAGGGCTTTTCTGAAACTGCATAGTACGTGGTGATTATAAGGGATGATAATTTACTGTGTGCTATGAAAAGAATTTCGAAAGGAGTGTATTTTAGACAAAAAAGAGTGGAAGGGGAAGCGTAAATTGACTATCGCTATACAAATAACTTTCACGAACTAAAAAAAGAACTCAAATTTGAGTTCTTTTTTTAGTTCATGAGTTATAAATTTGATTTTGTTTATATAAACTTAAAAATAATGTTAAGATCTAAAATATAAGATTAAGGAACTTAACAACGCAGGCAAATCCATTGCCTGCGTTGTTTATATTATAGAATATGACGTATGTTATTATCTGTTTCTACGTTTTCTACTCATGATAATGCATCCGGCTACAACCATAAGAGAGAGGAGAAGTGAAACTGTGTAAAGAGCCATGTGGCTGTTATCACCAGTTTTTACTTTTCCGTTTGTATTTTTGTTCTTATTGTTTGTAGTAGTGTTTGCTGATGTTCCGGAGATAGTTGGTTTGTTGTTGTTATTGTTATCAACTTTATCTGATCCTGGTTTATCAGTACCCGGTGTATCGGTACCTGGTTTGTCAGTACCTGGCTTGTCAGTACCTGGCTTGTCAGTACCTGGCTTGTCAGTACCCGGTTTGTCTGGGTCCGGTTTATCAGTACCCGGTTTGTCCGGTGTTGGATTTTCTGATCCGTCTGTTATCTTCCACAGCTGTGTTCCCCAGAATGGGTTAGCCATACCAAGGAAGAGTCCGTTATCTGTTGGGATAAATGCACGTCCACCGTGATTGTAGATATCTCCAAAACCATTACGAGTAAGAGCTGTGAAGTTTACTCCGTCGGAAGAGATCAGTATGTCGCATCCTTTTTCCTGTGTGCTGATGATATTGCTGCATCCAAGGTAATATACAAAGTGATGGAATGCAGTATTGAAGACGTTGTTTTCAATCTTCTGTTCAAGATCTGGGTTAAAGCGGTGCAGGATTGGTTTTACGATTTTGTTGTAATTGTCGACCATCTGAAGATATACATCTACGATATCATATGGTGCGCTTCTGTCATCAAGGTAAGAAGCTTCTTCGGAAGAAAGCATCTCGATCTCATCTAACTGATCTAACATCTGATCAATGGCATCTGCCTCTTCGTCAGTAAGTTCAACATTATCTGTTGTAACTTCCGGAGCAGTTGTGTCATTGTCAGTTGTATCTTCGTCTTTTACGTCATCGTTTGCATCATCTTTTGCATCGTCAAGAACGTCATCTTGAACTTTGTCCTGAACATTGCCCTGAGCATCATCAAGAACATTGTCTTTTGCATTGTCAAGAACGTTAGCCTGAGTATCGTCAAGGACATCATCTTTTGCATCATCCTGAGCGTCGTCAGCGGTGTTCTCCTCTGCAGCAAGTGCTACTTTAGAAGGAGATTTCTTAAGGCTCTTAAGAAGTTCTTTCACATAAGTCATCTTCTGTGAAAATTCTTCTGGTGTCATCTCCAGAAGGCTTCCGTCAGTCAACTGTGTGAATCCGGATGCAAGTGTTGCGATGTCAAATGTTCCGATTACGAGTTTTCCATTGTATTCAGAGAATCTCCACAGATACTGTGTGGAAGCAGCTCCGAATCCGTCATCGTTGATGAGCTCGATATTTCCATTCTTGTCCATGCGGTTCAGGCATGCTGGATTCTTCAGATCTTCGTAGAGAGACTGGAAGTCACCGGCATTACCGATTTCAGCGAGGTCAAGCATCGGATCATTATATCCTCCGATGTAGAGGTAGTCACCATATGCGAACAGGTTACCTGCGCAGGATTCTTTCTTGCCAAGACCAAATTCGTATTTTGCACCTTTGGAAGTGTCTCCGATGATCGGAGTCCATGTCCATGTTCCGTCAGCCTGTGGGTCACCGCGGTATACGGCAAATCCCTGTTTGTGATTCTCGCCTGTTGTAGCATCTGTTTTACCGGTTACCATGGATGCGTACAGAGAACCGTTGAAAGGAACGAGATCCCATAATCCACCACCATTGATACTGTCACGGATCCAGCAAGCCGGAAGATTGTCAAATGTCTCCTGGTTGGCAATGACAGTCCAGCTGTCTACATCTTCTGGATTGGTAGTAGACAGAAGACGTACACCTTCCATACGAGGGTTATCGTCTTTGTAACGAACGTCTTTTTTAGCCATTGCAGAGATTGCATCTTTATAAGCCTGTGGAAGCTGTGAACCTGATGCAAACATGTTGTCAGGGTCAGCACCGTCTGTAGCTAAAGATACGAAAAGTTTGCCATCCATAACGGTAAGTCCGCGGATTCCGTTAGCAAATCCGGAATTCTCTGCTGTCTTCTGTAAAACAACTTTTGTTTCATTTGTCGCTGGATCGATCTGAAGCAGACGGGATGTCGGATAGCCGGCACATGCAAAATATAATTTGCCATTGAACTCAGTTGCCATACGATATCCATTCCAGTTGACGAATCTGGAGCTTTCTTTTTCAATGTAGACAACTTCTGCATCGTATGTGTATTTGTTTACACGCATGATGCAAGGAGTTCCTGTTGTAGATGTTGCTCCATCCGGGAAGTTACCGTTGTACACAACATTCAGAATGTTAGTAGCTACGGTACCGGCTTTCTGTGCCGGGTTTTCATCTCCTCTTTTCTCGAACAAAGAGGTCAGGTTGTTCTTGAGATTTCGGTAATAAATACCAGAAATCGGATTCCAGCATGTTCCAAGGTAAATATAGTTTCCATATTCTACGCAGGACCATACATAGCTTTGGTTACGGTTGCTTTCTTCCCCCATAACATCAAATGGTAAGATACCATCAGTCTCACCGGCTCCCCGATCCGTATGAGATACTTTTTCAATGTTATAACCGTCTTTGGAGAGAGGGGCAGCGTTTACATTAACACCTGTTGCAACACAGGATACAGAAAGTACTGCTGCCAGTGCAATTTGGAAAAATCTCTTTTTCATATTCTTCCTCCATTATATAATTATAGTGTTACATAAAACATTGTAGTATATAAAAAGGATTTTGTAAATCGCATTTGGTGTATATTACACGTCATTTCGTACCATGAAACCAAGGGATTGTGCTATTTCTACAAAGTTTGACACTTTATCGGACAGATTATAATGAATCTGCTATACTAAAGCTAAATAGGAAAGAAAAGGAAAGCAGGAGCAACAACATGCAACACACACAGCAATTATTTTTAGAGGCGTTAAAAGCCGCTTTAAAAAATGAACAGGTAGAATGGAATAACAAGATTGAAGATCAGGAATGGATGGATCTGTTTCGGATGGCAGAGGTGCATCAGATCCTTCCGATGATATATGAAGCCGTGTATCGATGTCCGGCAGCGCAAATGGCGGATCCGCAGATTCTGGCTCCGGCAAAGATGCAGATGGTGCGGACGGTCATTATGCAGACGCAGAAGACAGGAGAGTTTGAGCTGCTTTATCGATATCTGCAGAGCGAAGGAATCTGTCCGTTAGTGGTAAAAGGAATCATATGCAGAAACATTTATCCGAATCCCGATTATCGCATATCTGGAGATGAGGATCTGCTGATACGGCCGGAGAATTTTAAAAGATGCCACGAACGGTTGCTTTCTTATGGAATGCAGACGTCGGAGTGTGACATGAGTGAGGAAGAACTGGAAAGAATCTATGAAGTACCGTACGGGAAGAAGGGAAGCCTCATTTATATAGAACTTCACAAGAGTTTATTCCCACCGGAATCGGACGCGTATGGAGATCTGAACCGTTTCTTTGAAAATGTGTATACAGACGCGATCGAGATTAAGATTGATAATACAGACATACGGACAATGGGCTATACGGATCATCTTTTTTATCTGATCTGCCACGCATTCAAACATTTCCTGCACAGCGGATTTGGAATACGGCAAGTGTGCGATATCATATTATTTGCAAATGCATATGGAGATGCGATTGATTGGGAGAAAGTGCTGGAGCAGTGCCGGGAGATACAGGCAGATCTTTTTGCTGCGGCATTATTTGGAATCGGTGAAAAATATCTGACATTTGATCCTGAGAGGGCGCACTATACGGAGTCATGGCGTGAGATTCAGGTAGATGAGACAGATATGCTGATGGATCTTCTGGACAGTGGCATCTATGGCAATGCGAATATGAGCCGCAAGCACAGCAGTAATATGACGCTGGATGCGGTGGCGGCTGATAAGAGTGGTAAGAAAGCCGGGAATACGGTTTTAAAGTCGCTGTTTCCATCCGCAAAAAAACTGGAGAGCAGGTATCCGTATCTTAGAAAATATCCGGTGCTGCTTCCGATTGCGTGGGCAGACCGCATTTTAAAATACCGGAAAGAGACAGCGGCCGGAGGGGACAATGCTGCAGCTGATTCTGTGAAGATAGGAAATCAGCGCATTGAACTGATGAAAAAGTATGGAATCATCAAGAAATGATAAAAAACATCAAGAATTAACATAAACATCAATAGCTAATTATGTATATATGTGATATACTTTTGTAAATGTAATAATAAAAAGGAATGAAAGAAAGGAAAGCGCATGAAAAATAAGAAGATTAAACAGTTGCTGGCTGTAACACTTACAGCAACAATGCTGGCACAGCCAGTAAGCGCGCAGATGGTGTTTGCAGAAGATGCTGTGAATGTAGAACCGCAGGTAGAGCAGCAGGAGCAGACAGAACAACAGGAGCAGGCAGAACAGCAGGAACAGCAAGAACAGACAGTAAGCCCGGCGGCAGAGACAACAGAAGCAGTGCTTCAGAATGGAACGGCAGTAATTCCGGCGGATACGAATGCAGATCAATTGAAGCAGATTCTTGGTAAAGCATTGGTTGCGAATGCAGATCAGGTAGATATCAATAGTCTGGAGTGGGAATATTATTGTACTGGTAAGAGTGGATTGTTAAAGAATTCTGCATGGGGAAGTGTGGAAGGATTTACAAGTTCTACGAAGAAGATAGGAATAGTAACGACTTATACACATCCGTCTCTGGCAGCCAATGATGATGGAACGTATCAGGTTCGTCTGAAAGGCACAACAACGGAAGTAACTCTGACAAAGACTCAAAAATTAACTTCAGCTATATCAACAAAAGCTGATACAAATGTAAACCTTGTATACAACGAGGACGGCAGCATCAATTATGACGCAGTACGTCAGAATATCTTCAATACAGTTGTAGAATCTACAACTCCGGAGCTGACGGTCAATGATGTAACGATTGAATATTATGCAACTGCAACAACAGGAGCAGCAGTAGGTTTTGGAAAAGAATGGATGCCGTTAGAAGGTGGAACGAGTGGAACACTAATTCCTCTGACCTACCCGGCAATGGGAGATGGAACCCAGAAGATTAAGATTTCTTATGCTGGAACGGATGCATATTCCGGAGCAAGTGCAGAAGCAACGGTTAATATCGGTATCGGCAGAGAGCAGTCAGTGATCGCATTCAAAGAGAATCCGACGATCAAGCTTGTATATAACGATGATCTTACAGTAGATTATGCGGCAGCTAAAGAAGCGATCATGAATGATGTGATCGACGTTGAGAACAGCAGCCCGGAAGGATTATCACTTGATAACCTGACAATCGAGTACTATGCAACAGGAGCATTAGGAAGTCTTGTAAAAGCATGGGCACCGATCGAAGGCGGCAAGATTAACGGTCTTACTTATCCTGGAATTCCGGAAGGAACACAGAAGATCCGTGTTACATATGCGGGAGACAAAGAGAATACTGCCGTAACAGCAGAGACAGCTATCACGGTATTGGATCGTGAACAGTCAGCATTCAATCTGAATGAACAGGCAGAAGGAGCTGCTTCTTATGAAGTTCCGATGGCATTTAACGAGGATCAGACATATGATTATGATGCCACAGCCAAAGCAATCTACAATGCAGTTGTAGCATCTACAGTTCCGGAGAATCTGACAGCAGACGATGTAACGATCAGATACAACGCAGGAACAGATCTGATTAAGAACTGGCAGCCACTGAATACAACAGACTGGACGAGTACATTTACGAAATTCGGACCTGGCGAATGGACGATTCAGTTCTCATGGGCAGGTAATAAAGAATACAAAGGTGTAACAACAGAGGTAAAGGTTAATGTAACAGACAACCGTCTTGCAAGTGCCATTGTATGCAAAGAAGGCGCATCATTTACTTATAACATGGATGCAGCTGTAATGAAACAGGCAATCTTTGACAACGTGATTGACTGGGAGAACAGTACACTTCCTGCAAAAGATACATTGACCGTGGATAACTTCACGATGGAATACTATGGAAGTAATACACTTGCCGGTGATATCGACGGTGGAGTGAAACAGTGGGCACCGATCGAAGGTGGTACCGTAACACTTCTGACCTATACACAGATGGGAGCCGGAGAGCAGCAGATCCGTATTTCTTATAAAGGAAATGCAGACTATCGCCCGTCAGCACAGACAGAAAGCACAGTAACGGTTAATAAAGCTAAGGTAAAAGTAAAAGTAAAATCAACCAGCATTTATGCAGATGCAACTCTGCCGGAAGACTTTGTAACAATGAATCCAGCAGATAAATTCGATGTATACACAGTATACGGTGGACTGACAAGCAATGCGAACCTGTCACTTTATCTGGATCTTCCGGACAAATATACGAACAGTGCGGTTCTGAAGTTGTTAGATCCGATTGTAGAGAAACTCTATGGAAAGACATTTACACAGATGATGAACGACGGAATGACAGTCGGAGAACTGAGACAACTGCTCAGTACACAGGAACTGTTAGACCTTCTTGAGAAGCTTCATATTGACACAGGTACATTTGGACAGATTCTGAAGGTGCTCAATAATATGCCATCTATTGCAGATTCTGTAAGAGTATCATTTGGCACACCGAACCGTGCAGGTCTCTATACAGTAACAGCAATTACAGATAATAAGAACTACGAGACAGGTGTAGGCGTAGGAACACTTCTTGTGAAGATGCGTTCTAAGGGCGTGAAGCTTAACTGGAATGAGAGATTCGTAAACGGAAAGATCACTGCAGAAGATGCGAAGAACTTTGATTTCAAAGCAACACTTTCATCAGACGGAGATGTAACGATCGCACAGGATAACGTACATTATCTGTATTCAGGATTCACAAGCAAATGGAAACCTTATTCCAGCACAACAACTCCTCCGACAGAGCCGGGAAGTTATGTGATGACGGTCGTAACACTTGGTGGAAATTACCAGGCAGCACCGATCACTCGTGGATTTAAGATTACAAAATAATATCATGTAAGATGCCCTCGGCGAATGCCGGGGGCTTTTATATATAATAGGAAATTACATAGATTATGGATTGTAATAATGACACAATTACGATATAATGTCTACTGGAAGGAAATGTACGGACGGATAAGAAGTACAAGTAGCGATGTTATTAATTAGTATTAAGGAACAATAGAGATGAGGGTCGATAAGGAATTTGTGCTCCGGGAGATTGCCGGAGATTATATCATTATACCGACAGGAAAGACGGTATTGGAATTTAATGGTTTGATTACTGTGAATGAAGTGGGTGTGTCAATCTGGAACATGCTTCAGAAGGAAGTTACATTCGATGATCTTGTGAAAGGGATTCTGGATGAATACGATGTAGAAGAGCAGGTTGCAAGGGAAGATATTCGGGAATTTCTGGATAATCTGATATCCGGAGGTATCCTTGAAGCGGATTGTGAAGAGAAAGATGGGGAAGGACATGTATAACCAATACAGAGAATTAGAGAGTGGTTACAATTACATAGACAAGACGGGATGCTTACAGAAGGAAATCGAAAGATTTCCTTCTGTTTATATAGAGGGTTCTGCCGGATGTGGAAAGACAACTATGATGCGGTTGCTGCTCAAAAAGCATCCGGAAGTAGACTATACAGTACTCTGGATGGATGAGGCAGATGAAAAAAGTTATACACATTATGTGGATAAGTATGTGGATAAGTGCTCAAAATGCGTGGATAAATACGTGGATAAGCAGGTGGACAACTCAAAATGGCTGATTTTGGAAAATGTACCGGGGAATTTGTCATCACATACAGCCGGAATCATCCGGCAGTGTATCCGGGGATTGCGAGGACAAGACCGGGTGATTTTGATCGGGCGTGACGAGATCCCGTCAGAGCTGCTTGACATATTCTGGAATCGTGAGATGGGACTAGTTACCCAGAACAGTATGTTGTTAAGTCAGGATGAAATAGAATGTCTGGTAAATCATTATGGAAGCAGTGTATCATCGGAACAGTTATGGCAATATAGCGGAGGCTGGGCCGGTATTGTAGATGTGATATTACGTCTGGAATCAAAATACGGTGCATGGAATCCGGGCAGCAGCTGGTATGAGCTGAATTGTTACATAAAAGAAATGATATGGGATACTTTGCCGCAGGAAGAAGCAGACATTTTATATCTTGCACAGTATGCTCCGTGGATCAATGAAGAGATGTGCGGAGAGATTCTTGGTATCCCTCATGCAGAAGAGATCCTTAGCCGGATGATGAGAAAAGGAATTCTGTTGCAGAAAGAACAGGATGAAAGATGGACGACGGCACCGATATTCTGTCAGATCGTGGATGCGTCTACAGATGATAAAGAGAGAGAAATGGAAGCCTTCGGGCGTGGAAGATGGTTCCGTCTGGGAAGCTGGTATGAAAATCACGGTCACAGACTGGAGCAGTTACAGTGTCTGGAGCATTCGAAAAATGTCAAGGCATATGCGGAGGCGTTGAAGCAGTATTGCCTGGAGCAGATCACGAAAAAGACGGATGCTGCCGCACAATATGACACCGCACAATATAACAGTCTGACGCCGGAAGCACGTCTCAATCTGGACTTTGTGCAGCCACAGACTTCGCTGGTACAATGGGTCGAAGAACTCCAACCGGACACCGGAAGACTTCTTATCTTACAAGGAACAAAGGCAAGCTGTCTGTGCGACATGCGAGATCTGTCCGAACTTTTCGCCTGTGAAAAGCGAAGTGAGAAACAGCTCGCAGAAAAATGGAAAGAGTGTCTGGATGATGATGCATGGACATTTTATCGTCTTGCACGGATCGAATATTATCTGGAAACGGACCGTCTAAATGCCGTTTCGGATGAAGATATACAGCTTCTTAGAAAGACGGAAGATCTGCCAGTTGCATTTCGCCTGAGTGCTTTGTGGCTTCTGATCAGAATACAGCGGTTCGCGTATGATGAAGAGCGGCAAAAACGACTTGAAAGTCTGGAAGCGAAGCTTGTTTATTCGGAAAATCGTGAGCTGGCAGAGTATGCAAGGGCAGTAGGCGGTCTGAACATTAATGCATATGGCGGTCAGGAATATCTTGCGGACTGGCTAAAAAGAACGTTTGCGCTTATAAATGAAGAGGTCACGCAAGAGAATCTTATTCTGTTCTACTGTCAGGCAAAGGGATATCTGATGATGAATCAGGACGAGAAAGCAAAGCGTATTCTGGAAAAAATGCTTCCGTATCTGAATACACACCGGCGTTCAAGAATCCACGCGGAAGTTCTGTTTGAAAAGGCCGTTGCGGAATGGAGTCTGGGGCAGCACGGACAGGCACTCAAAAGCGCGATAGAATCATTTCTTGTCAACGGTAAGAGCCGATATATCATGTTCTATACAGAATACGGCGTGAACGGACGAGAAGTGCTGGAAGCATACATTGACTGGATGCAACATAATTTCCCGGAAGGGTGGCATCGCAAGAAAAAGTACAATTATGGAAATGTATTACATATGCCGGAGGCAGATTATCTGGAGACGATCCTGCGCAAGACCAAAAAGGAAGTCCGTAACATGCAGAAAAATCCGGAATATCAGAAAGAAGAGCACCTTACGATGACCGAGACAGTGATTCTTCAGTACCTCGCACAAGGCCTTACGAATGACCAAATCTGCAAGGAAATGAACCTCAAACTTCCAACAGTAAAAGGACACATTTATAACATTTATAAAAAAATGAATGTAAAAAACAGAGTACAGGCTGTCAGGAAGTGGAATGAAGAGAAAAAATAAGAAATGTCGAAAAAATATGCGTAAAAACAATACTTTAGTATGGTGCGAAAATACGCATAAGAGATATAATAAAATGGATTTTGAAAAATATTTGGGAATCATGACTACATTTCCGAATGAAAGAAGGACAACAATGAACTCTGGAAAAAGAAAAAAAAGAAACATGATCACCATAACGCTTGGCGTAGTATTGGTATTATTGATAATCCTGCTGGTAGTTCTGGCAGGTCACAAAAGAAGCCTGGCAAAACAGGAAGCAGCAAAGAAGGCAGAAGCGAAAGCAGAAAAAGGTCTGGAGCTTCCGTATCAGTTCGACGACGGCAAACTGGAAATGAAATCTATATTCAGCTATGCCGGTCCGAACCCGGACAACAACGCAGAGGAAGGCGACAACATAGCAGCAATTCAGATGACGAACTGCTCAGACACCTACCTCGCATC
>CAKRCL010000014.1 GCA_934307335.1 uncultured Dorea sp.
AGGTGCGCAGTAGAAGTATGTCATGCAATTGCATGACGCGCACCTCGCAGCAAGAATGCCGAGGCATTCTTGAATTATACACAAAAGTAATTGAAAGGTATATTTTATGAGACGAAAAGACAGAGAAATTACAGATAAACAGGACATATTAGAAGTAATGAGAAAATGTGATGTGTGCAGGATAGCACTTCACGATGGAGATTATCCATACATCGTTCCGCTTAACTTTGGACTCCAGGTAGAAGATGATATGCCGATGCTTTATTTTCACGGGGCACTGGAAGGAAAAAAATACGAGTTAATAGAGAAAGACAACCGGGCATCTTTCGAAATGGACTGTGGACATCAGTTGATTCTGGATAAAGATCAGGGAAACTGCGCCATGGAGTATGAAAGTGTAATTGGTCAGGGATATATCGAGATGCTTAACGAAGAAGAAAAGTACGAGGCATTAAGGATATTAATGAAGCAGTACCGGAGAGAAGATTTTCCGTTCAATGAAAAAGTGATTCCAATGACAGCGGTATTTCGCCTCAGGGTAGTATCCATGACCGGAAAAAGAAGGACGAAGAAGAGCAATAAATTGAAAATATATGCCATGAATGCTATCGATAATGCCTATGCACCATATTCTGATTTTAAAGTCGGAGCATGCGTTGAACTGGCAGATGGTCAGTATATAACCGGCTCCAATGTCGAAAATGCGTCATACGGACTGTCAAATTGTGCAGAAAGAAGCGCCATCTTTGCAGCATATTCCAGAGGCTATCGGAAAGAAGACATCAAAGCCATGGCAATCACTACCCATGCAGAAAAACTCACCATGCCATGCGGAGCCTGCCGACAGGTATTAAGCGAACTCCTCCTGCCGGACACACCGATTCTCATCGCCAACGACAAAGAAGAAAAAATCCTCACCATGCGCGAACTCTTACCTTACAGCTTCGGAGAAGATGACCTAAAAAAATAATTAATAACTTGATTTTCCTTTCTGGATTCAGAATTATATCGAATTACATCTTGCTTTTCAATGAGTAAAATATAATTTAACGTAGTGGATAATAAAAAAGCCGTCTGCCATCGCTATGCGACTTGAGTATAATGGAGATAAGACACATGTAATCATGGAAGCTTATGCTGAACATGATTACAGTTTTAAGTGGCTTATCGAAATGTTATATACTCGGAGCATAGCGATGGCAGACGGCTTATATATTATGACGTGACAAATTATATTTTATTCATATCTCTCATCAATCACACGTTTCGTCTTCTTCTCACTTCTCGGAAGCAGTCCGATTTCAACGACTTTTACAAGTGGTGTGAATCCGATGCGGCTCTTAACTACGGAAGCAATTCGTTTGCTCAGATCCTGGAAGTCTACGGTTCCATTTGTCTCAACATAGATACGCATGGTATCTTTTCCATCCAGATGTGAGATACGAATCTGATATTCGCTGGAAACTTCAGAGAATTCTTTCAGAATCTCCTCAATCTGACTTGGGAATACATTGACACCTTTAATCTTCATCATGTCATCAGTACGTCCCATGATTGTATCAAGACGTGGGAATTTGCTTCCACAAGGGCATTCTCCTGGAATGATACGTGACAGGTCATGAGTACGGTAACGGATCAGAGGTGCACCTTCTTTTACAAGAGTCGTGATGACGATTTCACCAAGTTCTCCGTCCGGCAGGACTTTTCCAGTTACCGGATCAATGATTTCAATGTAAATGTAATCGTCCCAGTAATGCATACCACAGTCATGTGAGCAGCTGATTCCGATTCCTGGACCGTAAATCTCAGTCAGACCGTAGATATCGTAGATCTCAATTCCAAGCTCTCTCTTGATGCGGTTTCTCATTTTTTCACCCCAACGCTCGGAGCCAATGATTCCTTTTTTTAAGTGAATCTTATCTTTAATTTCACGTTTCTCAATTTCCTCTGCCAGAAGAAGTGCATAGGAAGAAGTGGAGCCAAGAACAGTTGTCTTCATATCCATCATCATCTGAAGCTGTTTGTCGGTATTTCCAGGTCCCATAGGAACGACCATAGCGCCCAGTTTTTCAGCGCCGGCCTGAAAACCGATTCCGGCAGTCCACAGTCCATATCCCGGTGTGATCTGAATACGATCCATGTTCGTCATGCCTGCCATTTCGTAGCAGCGCTTGAACATGATTGCCCAGTCATCCACATCTTTTGCTGTATATGGAATAATGACCGGAAGCCCGGTTGTTCCGGAAGAAGAGTGGATTCGAACAATTTGCTCCTCTGGTGCAGTCATCAGTCCGAGAGGATAAGCATTTCTTAAGTCGTTCTTCTCGGAAAATGGAAGCTTTTCAAAATCTTGGACAGAAGTAATACTGGTGACGCCGGCCTCTTTTAATTTTTTTCCATAAAAGTTATCGGCTTTTAATAGTGCCTGAATCTGCTGGTTGACTTGTGCAATTTGCGTTTTTGAAATTTGCATAGTAATAGTTCCTTTCTAAGTTGTATATACATGTTCCAAAGTTTAGAAGGAGTAGCGCAGTGCTTTTAAATTCATTTCATGGAATTTCTCCGGCAAGGTCTTTTTCATTACTTCTTCTATTTCCTCAAGGGAAAAATCTAAAACTCCGGTGCGGATAGCTGCACCTAAAAGTACCATATTCAATACTTTCTGAGAACCGATTTCCCGGCAGATAGTATCTGCATCAATAAGAGTCAGATTTTCCACATGTTTCTTCAGGTAATCGATCATCGGAGGTGCGTCGTAGGAAGAGCCGCTTAGTGTTGCGGTAACTGGTTTGATCGCGTGGGTACTGACGACAACCTGCCCATGTTCTTTCAGGTAAGGCAGCATTCGTACCGTCTCTCCAGGTTCAAAGCCAATAATAAGATCGGCAGTTCCGGTTTTGATCATCGGGGAATATAGATTTTTTCCCATACGCAAATGACTGAAAACGCTGCCGCCGCGTTGTGCCATACCGATGGTTTCAGCACTCATGACCGGAATGTCTTTGCTCATAGCTGCTGCTGCAAGGAGCTTGGAGGCAAGGACAGTTCCCTGCCCGCCGACACCACATAGAACAATATTTTTGTTTGTTGCGATATCGGAAGTGTTTATAACATTTGCTGTAGTTGTATTATTTACGATATTATTCATGATCGTCACCTCCTGCAATTGCACAGACCGGGCACACCTGGCTGCAAAGATGACAGCCGGTACACATAGAAGCGTCAATGCAGACTTTTCCATCATTCATCACAATCGCCGGACAGCCCAGCTCACGGATACATTTTTTACAGCCGATACAGGAATCCTGATCGACATGAAGCGGAGCTTTTGGCTTGGTAACGGCAATACAAGGTGCTTTGAAAATAATTGCTCTTACGCCGGATTTTTCTGCCATGCGTTTAACACAAGAAACAGAAGCTTCCAGTTCCAGAGGATTGATGGTTTCGATCTCGGTGACACCAATTCCTCGCAGTACCTGTTCAATATTGATTTTCTGGACAATTTCTCCCATGACAGTCCGTCCGGTACCAGGATGCGGCTGGTGGCCGGTCATGGCAGTTGTGGAGTTATCCAGTACCACGAGAATCATATTTGCCTGGTTGTATACTGCATTTACCACGCCTGTAATTGCAGAGGCGAAAAATGTGGAATCGCCCACGAATGCAAAGCAGGTGGTATCGGGTTCTACTTTTTCTACGCCCTGTGCAATATTGAGTCCGGCGCCCATGCAAAGACAAGTATCGACCATGTCAAGTGGCATGGCATTTCCAAGTGTGTAACAGCCGATATCACCGCAGAAAATCGTTTTCTTACCTTTCATGGCAGTTTTGACTGCGTAGAAAGAAGCCCGGTGCGGACAGCCGGCACACAGAACCGGAGGACGTACAGGCAGAGCCGGAGGCTCTGGAAGTTCCTGTGTTTTTGGCATGTCTAATCCAAGAAATGTATGGATATAATTAGAAACGCTGTCTCGTGTATTTTCTCCGGCACAGGCAGTATCACCGCTCAGCTTGCCGATGATCTTCGTACTCAAATGATATTTTCCGCAAATATAAGTTAATTCACGTTCGATGACTGGGTCTAATTCTTCCAGACAGAGCACTTCATCGAGACCTGTCAGGAATTCAACTGCCAGCTTCTCAGGAAACGGGTGTGGTGTGGAGACTTTCAGATGGCGTACCATACCAGTCTCTTTTAACGTCTCCATAGCGTATGTATAGCTGATTCCTCCGGAAGCAATGCCTTTTTTTGAGTCGGCATATTTTTCACATGCCGGAATCAGTTTATTTTTTTCATAAGAAGAAAAAACATCGGAAAGCTCTTTGTTCCTGGCTTCAATTTTCTGATGATTCATAAAAGACAGTTTCGGGAAAATGACCCAGCGCTTGGAATCCTTGATAAAGCCTTCCGGTTTGTTGTGGCAGTATTCAGATTCATCCTTGATATCGATGGTTGCATAGCCATGACAGACTCTTGTGGTCGGACGGAGGAATACCGGTGTTTTATATTTTTCGGAGTATTCAAATGCTTCCTGAATCATCTCATAAGCTTCCTGGGCGGAAGAAGGGTCGAAACAAGGGAGTTTTGAAAATCTGGAAAAATGCCTCGTATCCTGCTCAGTTTGAGAAGAAATCGGGCCCGGATCATCGGCAACAAGAATGACCATCCCACCTTTAACACCTACATATTCCAAACTCATAAGTGGGTCAGATGCAACATTTAATCCGACCTGCTTCATAGTGACGAGAGAACGCGCTCCGGCGTAAGCAGCACCGGCAGCCAGTTCCATAGCGGCTTTTTCATTGACAGACCATTCTACATAGACATCATCCGGGCGGTATTTTGCGACCGTCTCAAGAACCTCGGTAGAAGGTGTTCCAGGGTAACCTGCGACCACATTTACACCGGCAGCTACAGCACCGAGCGCGATGGCGGCATTACCCATTAAGAATTCTTTATGCATAAATTCACCTCATAATATTTTTATAGGTATGATTGCAATGGGATTATGAAAACAGACGAACCTCATAGCAATCGAAACATATAAAAACAGTATAGTACGTTAAAGCGAGAAATTCAATTGTAGAATCTTTAGAAAATCTTTCGAATTTCTGCATGCTGTTTTTTAAGATTACATTTTATGCTATTTACAACATAAAAAGAAAAGAACTTATGAAGTATAAACATAAGAAAACATTTTAAAGTTAAAAAAGAAAAGCAAAAAGGAGGTGCCGGATATGGTATACTTGGAAAGGCAGCAAAAGTATGGGAAAGTGAGAGGTATATAAGAGTATGGAAATGAATCATGTGCTGATCGTTGAAGACGATAAGGAAATCCGAGAGGGTGTTGAAATATATTTGAAAAGTCAGGGATATGTAGTATTCCAGGCAGCAGACGGAGTAGAGGGACTGGAAGTAATTGAGAAGGAAGAAATCCATCTGGCAATTGTGGATGTGATGATGCCAAGAATGGACGGGATCCAGATGACGGTAAAACTTCGGGAAAAATACGATTTTCCGGTAATTTTTCTGTCTGCAAAATCAGAAGAAGTGGATAAGATCATGGGACTGAATATGGGAGCCGATGATTATGTGACAAAACCATTTACTCCTTTGGAGCTGCTTGCAAGAGTAAATTCACAGCTTCGCAGATACCGAAGATTTATGGAAAAATTAGGAGACAAAGAAAAGGTGCAGAACATTCATGTTATTGGAGGTCTCGAATTAGATGAAGACCGTGTGGAAGTTCGTGTGGACGGGGAACTTGTAAAAGTGACACCGATGGAATATAAAATTTTATTATTGTTAATGAAGAATCCTGGAAGGGTGTTCTCTGCGGATGAGATTTATGAACGTGTGTGGAATGAGCGCGCAGTCAATACTGACACGATCATGGTGCATGTGCGGAATATCCGCGAGAAGATTGAGATCAACCCAAAGGAACCAAAATATTTGAAGGTGGTGTGGGGAGTTGGATACAAAATTGAAAAACAGGCATAAATTAGCTATATTTTTTATCATGATTACAATATTGATTCCGTCTTTGGCAATGATGACCGGGTATTTTAGCTGGTATCAGATAAAAACTGAGACGAAGACAAAAGAATTTAAAAATGCAGAGAAATCGTCAGAGTTTCTGGGACATTTTCTGGAGAGCACCTATCTGCTCTATAATACAGAAAGTGGAAGAAAATACGCAGATGATGTTGAAAAATCTCTGTATGATTACTACAATGCAGAAATGTCAGAGTATTCACATTTTAATTCTTATCTGGACTATCGGGTGCTTGATGAAAATGGCGGTGATATTGAAAAAAGTACGGTCAGTTCAGGAAAGAATCTGACAGAAAGCAATCTAAAAGATTATGCTCTTGGAATGATTATTTCCTATGATGCAAATGGGAAACCAAGTGTCAGCATTAAGCAAAGTGATTATGCAAAAGAACAGACAGTGACCATGCGAAAGCTCATCGGGAATTATTTTCAGGACAGCTGGATGTCTTATTGTGAAGTGACGATTTATCCTGATACGGATGAGGATTATGAGGAAGTATCCTTGCAGACACCGAAGAACCGAACATACTTGTTTGCAATGTCAACGGAGAATCTGAAGGAGTATATCAATGATTATAAAATCGGGAATCCGGATTCGTATTACGCACCAGATGAAATGAATCATACAATTTTGTTGTGGATGCTGGTTGTAGCGGCTGCGGCATGGATATATCCTTGCTTCAAGACCTTTCAGACAGGAAATGAAAAAATCTTCCTTGCCCCGTTGGAGGTGACTGGAATCACAGTTCTTGTGCTGATTGAAGTCTTGATGAATTACAGCGGAGCTTTGTTAAGCCGGACGAAAGGCTATCCGGATTTCTTAGACTGGATGGTGTGGCTCGGAACATTTGCAGCCACATACTGGATCGCAGCGAGCCTTAGAAGAGTCATACCGCTGGGAATAAAAGGATACTTGAAACAGCAGACCGTGGTCGGACGCCACTGGGAGAAAATCAAAACGATAGGGAGCAACGGAGAAGATACTGCAAAATCCCTTGGAAAAAGATTTAAAGCATTTATTGCAAAAGTATGGAAATCACTGCAGGAAGTAGACTTGACAGATAAGAGCAACAAAATTTTACTCAGAATCGTTATTTGCAACTTTGCTGTATTATTTTTAGTATGTCTCTTCTGGGACTATCGCATGCAGGCACTTGTCATATATTCCGTTATATTATTCTTCATTTTGCGAAAATATTACAAAGATATAAAGCGAAAATACGCCAGACTTTTAGAAGCAACCGGAGAATTGGCAAAAGGCAACATGAATGTGGAAATCAAGGAAGATCTTGGCATGTTCAATCCATTTAAACCAGAGATTGAAAAGATTCAGGAAGGCTACAAAAAAGCAGTGGAAGAGGAAATAAAAAGCCAGCGTATGAAGACAGAACTCATTACAAATGTGTCCCACGATCTGAAAACGCCACTGACAGCGATCATTACTTATGTTAATCTTCTGAAAGATGAAAAAGACGAAGAGAAAAAGAAAGAGTATGTCGATGTACTGGAACGGAAATCCATGCGCCTGAAAGTATTAATTGAAGATTTGTTCGATATCAGTAAGGCAAGCAGTAAAAATGTGACGTTAAATCTGGCAGACGTTGATGTTGTGAACCTGTTCAAACAGGTGAAGCTGGAACTGGATGAAAAGATTGAAAAAGCAGATCTGGAATTCAAATGTAATTATCCGGAAGAAAAGATGACGGCTGTTCTGGATGGACAAAAGACCTACCGGATCTTTGAAAACCTGATCGTGAACGTCACAAAATACGCAATGCCACATACAAGGGTATTTGTGGATATTTTCAGAGAAGAAAATGAAATTGTAGTACAGATGAAAAATGTATCGAAAGATGAATTGACATTCAACCCTCAGGAGATTACCGAGCGTTTTGTACGCGGTGATGAATCCAGAAATTCCGAGGGCTCCGGTCTGGGACTTGCAATCGTAAGAAGCTTTACAGAATTGCAAGGTGGACACTTCCATGTTGAGACAGAGGCAGATTTGTTTAAAGCAGAGATCCGGTGGCCGTGGAAAAATAAATAAGAGAATTAATACAATTTCAATTGGGGACGGGGTTTTTTCAAAAAAACCCCGTCCCCAATTGAACTTTAACCTGTCCCTTTTTGAATTGTGCAATTTTGGTACACATTTTGAAAAGGGAAAACTTATTGGCATACTGGATATTATCAATGAAATTTGTTATAATAGTGACACATATAAAAGCAGGTGATTCGAATGAAAAAGAAAAAGAAAGATCCGCTATATCAAAGTTTCGGTTATGCCTTTCAGGGGATTTTTACTTGTGTCCGGAAAGAACGGAATATGAAGATTCACTGTGTGGCGGCAGTGTTTGTTGTGATCGCGGGTGTGATTTTGAAGATTTCTGCGATTGAGTGGTGCATCTGTCTGGCGCTTTTTGGACTGGTCATGGCGCTGGAGCATGTGAATACGGCAGTGGAAGCGGTGGTGGACATGGTGACAGAAGAATATCACCCGCTGGCGAAAGTTGCAAAAGATACCGCGGCAGGAGCAGTGCTCATTGCAGCGATTATGGCGGCAATCGCAGGGTGCATTATATTTTTGCCGAAGATAGCGCAGATATTACAGTAATCCAATTTAGAACAAGACTTCCATGACATAGATAGAAGTTAAAAAAATAGACGTAAAGGAGATATGACTTATGGAAAAATTAGGCGAAGGATTAAAAAAACTGGCACTTGCAGGAATTGGAACAGCAGCGTATGCAGTGGAAAAATCAGCAGATATTCTAGATGTTCTTGCGAAAAAGGGCGAAGAGACAGTTGAGCAGGGAAAGGTACTCAACAAAGAATTGAAGCATAATGTGAAATCTACGATCAAAGATTACAAAGCAACGACCGGAAGAGCATATACGACAAAAGAGGCTGAGGTTGTAGAAGCTGAGGTTGTAGAGGATGATGATATCCCAGGCTCAGCTACAGAGGTTGAAGATGTAGAGGAACAAGAGGAGCAAGAAGAAGCAGAAGACAGTCAGGAGGACAGTCAAATGGAGACTGTAGAAGAGACTGAGACAGAGGAAGAATAGCAGTGTCCGAACAGAATAATTCAACTGGATACAAAGGAAGATTAAGAGAAATAACGGCGGTTCTTCACAAGCATGAAATTTCAAAAGGGATTACTCCGGAAAAGTTGAGGTTGATTTTGGAAGATTTGGGACCGACTTTTGTTAAGGTCGGTCAGTTGATGTCTTTGAGATCAGATATTTTACCTAAGAATTATTGTGATGAATTGCAGAAGCTGTGTTCCGAGGTACCTCCGATGCCTTTTTATGAGGTTGAGGAAGTACTTCGGGACTCTTTTGGCTATGAATGGCAAGAGGAATTTGCGTGGATAGACGAGACCCCACTTGGATCAGCTTCTATTGCGCAGGTACACAGAGCGAGATTAAAATCAGGTGAAGAAGTTGTTGTCAAAGTTCAGCGAAAGGGAATTTATGAGACAATGGCGAGAGACATCGGCCTTATGCACAAAGTGATATCATTTATTCCGCCGGTCAGCATCACAGATATGGTTGATTTCAAAATGGTGCTGAATGAATTATGGAAAGTTACTCAGGAAGAGATGAATTTCATCATAGAAGCTGGAAATATGGAGGAGTTTAAAGAAAAGAATCGTGGTGTAGCATTTGTAGACACACCAGTTCTTTATAAAGAATATACGACTTCATCAGTCATTGTGATGGAATATATTGATGGTTATGCGATTGATGATAAAGAGCATTTGACAGAAGCTGGATATGATATGGATGAAATTGGAAGCAAATATGTGGATAATTTCATTAAGCAGGTCATGGATGATGGCTTTTTTCATGCTGATCCGCATCCGGGAAATATTCGAATTCGTGATGGAAAGATTGTCTGGATTGATATGGGAATGATGGGACGTCTCACAGAACGAGATCGTAGTAATATTGCAAAAGCAGTGGAAGGTGTCGCACTGAATGATATAGGCATGATTCAGGATGCTGTTTTGGCATTAGGAGAATTTCGCGGAGAACCGGATCCTAGTCAGCTTTATAAGGATATTCGAGGCTTAATGGCAAAGTATGGAACCGCTGATATGGGAAATATTGATGTAGCGGAAGTAATACAGGATCTTATGGATGTTATGAAAGAAAATAAGATTACGATGCCACATGGTCTGACGATGCTTGCGAGGGGACTTGCACATATAGAAGGAGTACTTGCTGATATCAGTCCGCAGATTAATATGGTTGATATTGCGGCTGCAAGATTAAAGAGCCAGTTCATACAGAATAAAGATTGGAAAAAAGAAGCAAAATCAGGAGCAAAAAGTATTTATTTATCAATGAGAAAAGCAATTGATATTCCGGCTTTGGTGGCAGATCTTTTGGATGGGTACATGAAAGGGCAAACTAGAATCAATCTAGATCTGCACGCAGGAAAAGATCTTGAAAATCTGCTTAGGCGAGTCACAAGAAATGTGGTAATGGGATTGTGGGTCATGGCGCTTTTGATCAGTTCCAGTATTATCTGTACTACTGATATGAAACCAAAGATTTTGGGAATACCAGCGCTTGGAGCGATTGGTTATTTGGGAGCATTTATACTTGTTCTCTATGTATTTATAAAGCATATTTTTTCAAGAAAATAAATTGAGAGGTGCAAAAGATGGAGGTACGGTCTGTTATTAATGCAGATGCATTAAAAGAAGCAAAAAAATATTTAATTAAGCCGGGAATTCGAAAAATCAGTGCCATTGCGAGTGTGGCATTTGTATTGCTGGCAATTTATTGTATGCTTGCAGGAAGGCCGTCAACGATGCTGTTGGCAGTATTTGCAATTGTCATTTTTTATATGGAATTAAAAATGATTGAAAATAAGCAGGTCAAAGGGTTTTTGACAAAATTAAAAGAAGTTTATGACAAAACGGAGGTTACGGCACCAGTTGTATTTCGTGAAGCAGATATTTTGATTCAAAATCCACTTTCAGGCGGAAAAATTGCTGTAAAGTATGATGTTATGGATACATTATTGGAGACAGACCATTATTTTCTTTTATTTACAAAAGAGTGGCAGATTACGATTATTTCAAAAGATGAGATGGATTCAGAAAAAAGAAAAAAATTTTTAAAAATGACAGAGCAAAAGATGCCGGGCTTGAAGAAAAAATATGGCAAGAAATAAACAAGAGTTCAAAAAATTGTATATATTATAGAAAAATTCACATTTATAGAAGGTTTACATTATGGAGAGAGATTTAACGAGCGGTAGCGTATTTAAGACGGTGGTTCAGTTTTCGCTACCGTATTTTTTATCATATTTTTTACAGACTTTATATGGTATGGCTGATTTATTCATTGTTGGGCAGTTCGGCAGTGTTAGTAGTACGACCGCAGTTTCTATAGGAAGTCAGATTATGCATATGTTGACAGTAATGCTTGTAGGACTGGCTATGGGATCGACAGTTATGATTGGTCGAAGCGTAGGAGCGAAAGACGATCGACAGGTGGCAGAGTGCGTTGGTAATACAGTGACATTGTTCATGACAATAGCTTTTGTGTTGATGGCAGGACTTTTTATGTTTGTACGTCCAATTGTTGGAGTTATGTCTACACCAACAGAAGCTGTGGAAGGAACGATGCAATACTTGATCATTTGTTTTATAGGAATCCCATTTATCACAGCTTATAATATTATTAGTTCTATTTTTCGTGGTATGGGAGATTCTAAGAGCCCGATGTATTTTATTACAGTAGCATGTATTGCAAATATCGCATTAGACTATCTGTTTATTGGATGTTTTGGATTAGATGCGGCAGGAGCAGCCCTTGGAACAACGATTTCTCAAGCAATTAGTGTAATCGTATCATTGATTGTAATTAGAAAGAGAAAAAATATTGAGTTAAGAAAATCAGATTTCAGATTGAAACGTATGACGATGAAAAATATATTAAAAGTCGGAATTCCAGTAAGTCTTCAAGATGGATTTATTCAGATTTCATTTATTGCTATTACAGTTTTTGCAAATAACAGAGGATTGACGGATGCGGCAGCAGTTGGAATTGTGGAAAAAATCATTGGTATTTTATTCTTGGTTCCATCATCAATGATGTCTACGATTTCAGCTCTCGCAGCCCAGAATATCGGGGCTGGAAAGCATGACCGTGCAAAGGAGACATTAAAATATGTTTTAATGATTTCAGTAGCTTATGGAGTGTTTGCAACTATAATTATACAGTTTGTTGCAGTTTCATTTGTCAGATTATTTACTGGTGATAATGCAGTGGCAGTCAGTGGGGCAGAATATTTGCGTAGTTATGCAGTGGATTGTATCTTTGCAGGAATTCATTTTTGCCTGAGTGGATATTTTTATGCATACGGATTATCGGTGATTTCGTTCATTCATAATACGATTTCAATTGTATGCGCGAGAATTCCGCTATCCTATTATGCATCCGTACATTTTAAAGACACCCTGTTCCCAATGGGATGTGTACCTGCGATAGGTTCATTTATTTCAGTGGTTATATGTATTGGTGTTTTTATTTGGATGGAACGGCATCCGAGTTTTCGGTTCCGTCAATCAGATATTCGTAGGTGACGTTGAAAATCTCTGTAAAAGCTTTGATTTCTACGTCTGTAACATAGCGTTTATTTGTTTCAATTCTGGTGATTACATTTTTATCCATATCATATCCATGTAGTTGAAGCTGGTATGCCAACATACGCTGGGACATATGATTTTTTTCGCGAAGTTGGATCAGTCTTTTGCTGATTAGATTCTTTTCTCCGGTTGAAGTCTTTGGTTTTGGCATTTATAGTTCCTCTCTTGTATATCTGTGCAGAACGATTTTGTCTCAGTTTTTGCACTTTTCTATTGATTTTACAGTTCATTCAAGATAAAATCGGTTGTAAAAGTGAGGCAAAACGGCACGTTTGTATGGGGAGGCGGATCATGGATCAGAAAGATATAGAAAAATATGCTTTTTTATATTTCTGTGAGAAAAAAGATAGAGATATTTTGAATGGAAAACAAAAAATGACGTTTGAAGATTTTCAGCGATTCCATTATCTTACGGATCTGATTGGATTTTCGAAATATCAGGCAGAAATCTGGAACGCCTTTTCGAGTCAGTTTGAAGAGCAGTTTGAGGGGCTGGAACAGCTTTATGAGGAAAATATGAGAAATCCGGAGTGCGAACCAGAGTACACAGCTGTCATCCCAACTGGAAATTTCTCAAAGGATATTGAACGACAGGTGCGATGGAAAAAAGAATTTTTAGAAAATATATCTGACAGACAATTGAAAAAATAGTTGAAAAACTTGTTTGATATAACTTAAAGTCATAGCAAACCGTACTTTTTATGTATTTTTCAAATGAGATATTTACGAGTATAGTAGAGAAAAACACATAAGAAGGAGATTTTGGATATGTTTCAGATAAAATATGATATTGTAGGTTCTTTTCTTCGTCCGGAGGAAATAAAAAAAGCGAGAGCAGAATTCAAGAACGGCACAATTACAAGAGAGGATTTGAAAAAAATAGAAGATGAGGAAATTGCGAAGCTGGTGAAAAAGGAAGTGGAGCATGGTCTTTTATTTGTAACAGATGGGGAGTTCCGCCGTCGTTGGTGGCATTTGGACTGGCTGAAAGAGTTTGATGGTTTTGATACCATTTATTTTACAAAAGAAATCAATGGGACAACAAATGAGATTGAACTTGGAACAGTGACAGGAAAGATTGCTTATGATAAGAACAAGTCACATCCAGAGATGGAGGCATGGGATTATCTGCAGGGGCTTGTTGCGCACTATGAAGGTATTACTGCAAAGAAATGTATTTCTGGACCGAATATGATTTTAGTTGATCATTTTCTTCAATTAGGTAATAAGGAAACTCCGTATTACGGAACAGATTTAAAAGCGCTCATTGATGATATCGCAAAAGCCTATCAAGATGCGATTCGGGATTTTTACGATCATGGATGTCGTTATTTGCAGATTGATGATACATCATGGACCTATTTGATTGATGAGAAATTTTTACAGAAAGTGGAAGCACTTGGCTATACGCAGGAAGAAATATTGAACTGGTTCTGGAATGTATCTACAAAAGCACTGGAAAAGAAACCGGCAGACATGGTTGTTGCTACACATTTTTGTAAAGGTAATTTTAAAGGAAATCCTCTGTTTTCAGGATATTATGATGCAGTTGCGCCAGTAATCGCAGATATTCCATATGATGCATTTTTTGTAGAGTATGACGATGCTCGTTCAGGTTCTTTTGAACCATGGAAAGTATTGAAAGAAAAAGATGCGTTGTTTGTGGCAGGACTGATTTCCACCAAGAATCCTGTATTAGAGGAGCATGATGAGATCAGAAAGCGTTATGAAGAAGCAAAAGCTGTAGTAGGAGATGAGATTGCACTTTCTCCGCAGTGTGGATTTGCTTCTGTGGAAGAAGGAAATTGTATTGATGAAGAGACACAGTGGAAGAAGATAGATCTTCTTGTGTCCTGTAGGGATTTTGTATAGTTTTCGGATATTCAATTATCGAGATAAAAATATGGATAAAAAGAGCAGGTAAAAGTGATTTGCCTGCTCTTTCCTATGAAATAAAATGCTCCGCAAGATTTTTTCTTATTATAAGTCCAATTATTCTTAAGGAAAGTCATAAATTTTATTAAGATATTCTAAAGTATATTGTTATTTTATTCTCGATGGATAAAATAAGTATTATGAGAAAATTAAGTGTAGAAATTAAGGATAAAAGAGAAAAAATAAAAATTTTATTACCGCCAATTTTCACATTTTTGTTGAATTCTGTGGTATACTGGGGTACACCCTTAATAAAGACGGGAATTGCAAGGCATAATTTGTCGAGTCCATTTGATAATATCGTGCCATTTATACCGCAATTCATTCTGATTTATTTTGGCTGTTATATATTCTGGGTTGTGAATTATCTACTCATTGCGGCGCAGAAAGAGGAACACAGGTATCAATTTTTTACTGCAGACTTTTATGCGCGGCTGATCTGTTGTGTCTGTTTTGTATTTTTCCCAACGACGAATACAAGACCGGAACTTGCAGGCAGTGACATCTTTACTGGTGCAGTACGTTTTTTGTACCAGATTGATGAACCGATCAATTTATTTCCATCGATCCACTGTATGGCAAGTTGGTTTTGCTGTATAGGACTTCGAGGCTTAAAAAGTGTCCCGAACTGGTATAAAATTTTTTCAAAGGTGATAGCGGTGCTGGTGTTTATATCTACACTTGCACTTAGACAGCATGTCTGGATGGATGTGATCAGTGGGATTTTTCTGGCAGAGCTGACATGGTTTATCAGTAGACATACGAATGGCTATAAAGTTTATCAGAGGGTAACAGAGTATCTGGCAGGAAAGGGAGAACAATGGCTGACAAGAAGAAAATGATATTTAATGTGATATTTCTGCTCCTTGTATTTGCAGGAACTTTGTATGGTGTTTTTAAAGGGGAAAACCTGGGAGAGATTGTCAGAATTGTAAAGACCGTAAATCCAATCTGGCTGATTCCAGGAGTACTTTGTGTCGTGATATTTATCTGGGGTGAGTCGATCATTATTTTTTATATGATGCAAACGCTCGGAATCAAATTAAAGAAATGGACCTGTTTTTTATTTTCATCAGTTGGTTTTTTCTTTAGTTGTATCACACCTTCTGCAACAGGTGGACAGCCGGCACAGATTTATTATATGAAAAAAGAGAAGATTCCAATTCCGGTTTCGACGCTGGTACTTATGATCGTGACGATTACATATAAGATGGTACTTGTGGTGATAGGAGTTGCATTAACTGTATTCGGACAGGGATTTATCCAGACACATCTATATAAAACCCAGTACATTTTTTATCTTGGTACAGCGTTGAATGTATTTTGCGTGACAGCAATGCTGATGCTTGTATTTCATCCGGTACTTGCAAGAAAAATACTTGTAAAGGGATTGGCAGTTCTGGAAAAGCTACATTTGATGAAGCGCAAGAGTTCCAGACTGGAAAAGTTAAATGCGTCAATGGATCAATACCGGGCGACTGCCGTGTATTTACAGGAGCATGTGCGTGTTCTGGTAGTTGTATTTGCGATTACAGTATTTCAGAGGTTTGCTTTATTTTCAGCAACCTGGTTTGTGTATAAAGCATTTGGTCTGTGTGGAACGTCGGCATTTGTAATTATTATATTGCAAGGAGCAATTTCCGTAGCGGTGGATATGTTGCCACTTCCAGGTGGAATGGGAATCAGTGAAAAATTATTTTTGATGATATTTTTACCGATATTTGGAAGTAAATTATTGCTTCCAGGTATGATTTTAAGCCGTGGACTGGGATATTATACAGAATTAATCTTGAGTGCATTGCTTACAATTGTTGCAAACTTTATAATAGGAAGACATGAAAAAAATAAGTTATAAAAGGATAAGAAAGTTGAGGAAAATGAAAATGTTAGGAGTATATGATTACACAGTAGTACTTACATATATTAGTTTGATGATATCTATGGGCGGAATGATGTTCTCGGTTAACGGGCATTTAAATCTTGCAGTGCTCTGCCTTGCTTTGTCAGGACTTTGTGATATGTTTGATGGAAAGATTGCAAGAACAAAAAAGAATCGTACTGAGGTGGAAAAACGTTTTGGTATTCAAATAGATTCTCTGTCAGATATGGTCTGCTTTGGTGTAGGACCTGCAGTTCTGTGTTATTCTATGGGAATGCGAGGAGTGACTGGAATTATTATTTTGATGTTTTATGTGCTGGCAGGATTGATTCGACTTGCATGGTTTAATGTATCAGAAGAAGTCAGACAGAATGAGACAGAAGAAAATCGTAAATGTTATCAAGGGCTTCCAATCACATCTATGTCAATTGTGCTTCCGGTATTGATTGTCTGTCGTCCATTTTTAGGAAAAGAATTTATGATAGCGCTACATGCAGTAGTATTGATTGTAGGACTTTTATTTATCACGAACTTTAAGCTTCGTAAGCCGAATAACATGGCATTATCGATACTTGTAGGAATTGTTGCAGTTGCAGTACTTCGTGTGCTGCATATCTGGTAAAAAAAGAACAGTATTAATGAGATGAATTTAAATGTACAATGGGAGGTGATTGTATGGCTGTGACATACATAGATCGTGAAGGAAAAGAAATAGATGGAACGACCGGGCAAGACCGCCTGTTGAAACTGGTTTATGGACATGCAGTTACAAGAATGATGATCCGACCATTGGTATCACCAATCATATCAGATATCTGTGGCAAATTTTTAGATACAAGATGGTCTAAAAAAATAGTACCAGCTTTTGTAAAAAAGAATCACATTGATCTGAGTATCTATGAAAAGCAGGAATTTGATTCATATAATGCATTTTTTACAAGAAAAATAAAAAAAGAACAGCGTCCAATAGATGAACGAAAAGATATTTTGATCAGTCCGAGCGATGGAAAGGTCAGTGCTTATCCGATTACACAAGAAGGACGATTCTGCATCAAGCATACGGAATATACGATAGCACAGCTTCTGAAAGATGAGCATTTAGCAGAGCATTATGTCGGAGGCTGGATATATATTATCCGATTGACGGTGGATGATTATCACAGATATTGTTATGTGGCAGATGGCTGTAAGTCCAGACAACGAAAAATCAAAGGTGTTCTTCATACTGTAAATCCTGTTGCGAATGACCATTATCCGATTTACAAAATGAATTCCAGGGAATATTGTCTGTTAAAGACAGAGAAATTGGGAAATCTTTTGCTTATGGAAGTAGGCGCGTTAATGGTCGGAAAAATCAGCAATATTGTACAAAATCAGGCAAATGTGAGACGAGGACAGGAAAAAGGTATGTTTGAATTTGGCGGTTCTACGATTATAGTGATGACGGAGCCGGGAAAAATCGAACCAGATGCAGATATTATCCGTAATACAAAAGTTCAGGCAGAAACTCTTGTGAAAATGGGTGAATCCATCGGCAGGAGAATGTGATAGTAAAATAAAAATGAAAAAAATGCACTCCCTTGTTGACATTAATAAAAGCTGGTGTTATATTACAAATAGAACAAAGAAGTTCTAAAATAAATTAGGGATCATGCTTATTATGGCATATATGATTACCCCGCAGGCAAAGATTCCTGCGGGGTTTTTATCAACAAGGGAGGGACAAAAAATGTCAGCAAAAAGAGATTATTATGAAGTTCTGGGTGTCAGTCGGGACGCAGACAAGGATACGATAAAAAAGGCTTATCGAAAACTGGCAAAGAAATACCACCCGGATACAAACCAGGGAAATAAAGAGGCAGCGGAGCGATTTAAAGAGGCTACAGAAGCATATAACATATTAAATGACCCAGAAAAGAAAAAAATGTATGATCAGTTTGGGCATGCAGCATTTGATGGAAGTGCCGGAGCCGGTGGCGCATACGGTGGAAATGGTGGTGGCGGAACTTATCAGTATGCTGGCCCAGATGGTACATTTCATGAATATCATTTTGAGGGAAATGGCGATATGGATGATTTTCTGAAGAACATTTTTGGAGGACATTTCAGTGGCTTTGAAAATAGTGGCTTTGGAGGAAGCGGATTCAGAGGAAGCGGATCTGGTGGAAGTGGATTCGGAGGAAGCGGATTTAGCAGAAGTGGATATAGCGGAACTGGATTTGATAGAAGTGGATTCGGTGGAACATATGAGAGCTATAGCCAGAAAGGAGCAGATGCTGAAGCAGAGATTACAGTAGGATTTGATGAGGCAGCATTTGGCTGTGAAAAAGTTATTCATTTGACTGGTACGGATGGAAGAGGTATTGGAAAGGCATTAAAAGTTAAGATTCCTGCAGGTATTGATACTGGAAAAAGTATCAGACTTCGTGGAAAAGGAAATCCAGGTGTGAATGGCGGAAAAGCCGGTGATTTGCTCCTGAAGGTAAAAGTTGCATCGAAACCAGGATATGAGCGAAAGGGAATGGATGTTTATACGACGGCGAAGATTCCATTTACAACAGCAGTTCTTGGAGGAGAGGCGAAAGTTGAGACACTTCATGGAAATGTATTGTGTAAAATTAATCCGGGAACTCAGTCAGGAACTAAAATTCGTCTGAGGGGAAAAGGAATTGTCTCTATGAAAAATAAAGATCAACATGGAGACCAGTATGTAACTGTGCAGATTATAGTTCCAAGAAATTTAACGGAAGATGCGAAGAGAAAACTGAAAGAATTCGAAAAGGCTTGTCCTGCTAGTTGACGGTTTTGAAAATGAGAATTATAATAATAGAATCGATAGAAATATTTGTATTCTAAGGAGAAAGAAGATGAAGAAAGTTATCTTAACCGGAGACCGGCCAACAGGACGCCTTCATGTAGGACATTATGTGGGGTCACTTAAGGAGCGTGTTAAATTACAGAATTCTGGTGATTATGATGAGATTTATATTATGATCGCAGATGCCCAGGCATTGACAGACAATGCTGAGCATCCGGAGAAAGTCAGACAGAATATTAAGAATGTGGCATTGGACTATCTTGCATGTGGAATTGACCCAGAAAAATCCAACATTTTCATCCAGTCTATGGTTCCGGAATTAACAGAACTTACATTTTATTATATGAATCTGGTAACAGTATCCAGAGTACAGAGAAATCCAACGGTTAAAGCTGAGATTCAGATGAGAAATTTTGAGGCAAGCATTCCGGTAGGATTCTTCTGTTATCCAATCAGCCAGGCGGCAGATATCACAGCATTTCGTGCAACGACTGTACCGGTCGGGGAAGATCAGCTGCCGATGCTGGAGCAGTGTAAAGAGATTGTTCACAAATTCAATAGCGTATATGGAGAGACCTTGACAGAGCCAGAAATTATACTTCCGTCTAATAAAGCATGCTTACGTTTGCCAGGAATTGACGGTAAAGCGAAGATGAGTAAATCACTTGGAAACTGTATTTATCTTTCTGATGAAGCTGAAGATATTAAGAAAAAAGTCATGTCAATGTTCACAGATCCGAATCATTTGAGAGTCGAAGATCCGGGAAAGGTAGAAGGAAATCCAGTATTCATCTATCTTGACGCATTTTGTAAACAGGAGTATTTTGATGAATTCCTTCCGGACTATGCGAATCTGGATGAACTGAAAGAACACTATCAACGCGGTGGCCTTGGAGATGTGAAAGTGAAGAAGTTCCTGAATAATGTGATGCAGGAAGAACTTGCACCAATTCGTGAGAGAAGAAAATATTGGGAGAAACGACTTCCTGATGTATATGAGATTCTGAAAAAAGGTAGCAGAGTCGCAGAAGCGAAAGCAGCAGAGACACTCCGCGATGTAAAAAATTCGATGAAGATAAATTATTTTGAAGATTCGGATTTTTTAAAATAGTTGGAATATTTTTGACGATTACAAAAAGGGACAGGTTAAAGTTCAATTGGGGACGGGGTTTTTTTGAAAAAACCCCGTCCCCAATTGAATAGTTTGTAGAAAGAGGTTTTTTCGATGCATACGTTAAAGAAATTTATTCAATATTATGCGCCGTACAAGAGGGTTTTTATTCTGGATCTTGTCTGTGCTGCAATAATCAGTCTGGTGGATCTGGCTTTTCCGCAGATACTACGGACGTTGACAAAGACTTTATTTACGAAAGATACAGCAATAATCATTCGAGCACTTGTGCCGATTGGGATTGGATTAGTGCTTATTTATATTTTACAAGCCTGGTGTAAGTATTATGTCAGTTATCAAGGGCATATGATGGGAGCGTGTATGGAGCGAGATATGCGCCAGCAGCTTTTTGATCATTATGAGAAGCTGTCATTTTCTTATTACAATCAGAATAATTCTGGTCAAATGATGAGTAAGCTTGTATCGGATTTATTTGATATTGCAGAGTTTGCGCATCATGGACCGGAAAATCTATTTATTTCATTGATAAAGATTATTGGTTCTTTTGTGTTTTTGTTTTTGATTAATTGGAAGCTTGCCATTTTACTTTTAATATTGGTAGTATTTATGATTTTCTTTTCAGGTAGTCAGAATCGAAAGATGCAGGAAACTTTTATGGATAACAGACGAAAAATTGGAGATGTTAATTCCAGTCTGCAGGATACGCTTGCGGGAATCCGTGTTGTACAGTCTTTTGCAAATGAAGAGATTGAGCGGGAAAAATTCATGGAGAGTAATCATGCGTTTCTGTTGTCAAAGAAAAATAATTATCAGAGTATAGGAAGTTTCATGAGTGGGAATCTTTTCTTTCAAGGCATGATGTATTTAGCTACGCTTGTATTTGGTGGATGGCTGATTGCGCATGGACAGATGGATGTTGCAGATCTGGCAATGTATGCTTTGTATATTGGGATTTTTATTAGTCCGATACAAATTCTTGTGGAACTTACGGAGATGATGCAGAAGGGATTATCAGGATTTCGTAGATTTTTGGATGTAGTGGAAACTGAGCCGGAGATTATAAATGCACCAGATGCGGTGGAGCTTAAAAATGTGCGTGGTGATGTGAATTATGAAAATGTATCATTTCATTACAGTGATGACGATACGCCTGTATTGGAAAATGTATCATTTCACATTCCGGCCGGGAAGTCTATTGCACTTGTCGGACCTTCAGGGAGTGGAAAGACAACGATTTGTTCATTACTTCCAAGATTTTATGATGTGACTGGAGGTAAGGTGACGATTGATGGAAAGGATGTAAGAAAGCTTACGCTGGAAAGTCTTCGTAACCAGATTGGTCTGGTCCAGCAGGATGTATATTTGTTCTGTGGAACTATCAGAGAAAATATTGCATATGGAAAGCCGGATGCAACAATGGAAGAGATTATAGAAGCAGCCAGAAAAGCAAATATCCACGATTTTATTATGGAATTGCCAGATGGATATGATACGTTTGTAGGAGAGAGGGGGACCAGACTTTCAGGTGGACAGAAGCAAAGAATTTCAATAGCGAGAGTATTTTTGAAAAATCCACCGATTTTGATTCTGGATGAAGCGACCAGTGCGCTTGACAATGAAAGTGAACGTTGGATTCAGAAGAGCTTGGAGGAACTGGCTAAAAATCGTACTACGATTACAATTGCACATAGATTATCGACCATTCGAAATGCAGATGAGATTCTTGTTGTTTCAGATAATGGTATTGCGGAGAATGGAACTCATGATGAACTGCTTGCGCAAGGTGGTATTTATGCACATTATTATCAAATGTCTTAACAATCTTACAAAACATGGATAAAATTGGCTGATGGATTTAGGTAATCTGGGAATTGATGTTGCAACAAGAAAATGTTATTATAATAACAATCTTTACAATTTTAGAAAAATGAGGTGCAAAGATGAGTGCAAAAGAGAGAGACTTTACAGATAAATCTTGCAGAGAATTTATAGATGTTCTTGCTAGCAGTGCTCCGATTCCAGGTGGCGGAGGAGCTTCAGCTTTAGTTGGAGCAATTGGGGTAGCACTTGGTAATATGGTAGGAAGTCTTACTGTTGGAAAGAAAAGATATGCAGAGGTTGAAGCAGATATCATAGGTTACAAAAAAGAAGCAGATGAGATTACTCAGACACTTCTTACACTTGTGGCAAAAGATGCGGAAGTTTTTGAACCTTTAAGTAAGGCATACAGTCTTCCAAAGAATACTTCCGAAGAACTTGCTGAGAGAGAAAAAGTAATGGCAATCGTTTTGAAAGATGCGTGCGAAGTGCCGTTGGAGATTATGAAGACGTGTGCAAAAGGTCTTGATCTTATGGAAGAATTTGCTGATAAAGGAAGCCGTATTGCACTTAGTGACGCCGGGGTCGGCGCAACTCTTTTGAAATCTGCACTTCAAGGAGCATCGTTGAATATTTACATTAACACGAAGTCTATGAAAGACAAAGAACTGGCTGAAAAATTCAATAACGAGGCAGATAGATTTAGAAGTGTTTATGAGGTGAAAGCAGACGAGATTTTTGAAAAAGTCTGTAAAGAAATAAAGGCAAATTGTTAAGACAGGAAAATGAAGAAGGAGAATCCAGATGGCACAGATACTATTAGGCAAAGAAGTGACTGCTTCATTGAATGAGGAAATAAAGGAAAAAGTAAAAAAATTAACCGAATATCATGTAACACCAAAGCTGGGGATTATCAGAATTGGTGAGAGGCAGGATGATATAGCATATGAGAGAAATGCTGTGAAACGCTGTGAGACATTATCTGTGGCATATGAAAAGTTCCTTCTTCCGGAAGATGTGTCAGAAGAAATAGTGGTTGATACGATACAAAAGTTAAATCAAGATGAAGAAATACATGGTGTCTTGATTTTCCGGCCTTTACCGGTACATTTGGATGAAGAAAAGATTCTGAATACGTTGGCTGTAGAGAAGGATGTAGACGGAATCACCAATCTTTCCATGGCAGGGATATTTGCCGGGAAAGAAATGGGATATGCTCCTTGTACAGCAAGTGCATGTATTCGAATATTGGATCATTATGGTATTGATTGTACAGGGAAAAAAGCAGTGATAGTTGGGCGGAGTCTTGTAGTAGGAAAACCGGTTGCCATGATGCTTTTAAAGAAAAATGCTACAATCACAATCTGCCATACAAAGACCAAGAATCTGGAACAGGAAGTACAGGCGGCTGATATTGTTATAGCGGCAGCAGGAAGCGCCGGATTTATTAAGAAAGAATATGTGAGACCGGGGCAGGTTGTGATTGATGTTGGTATTAATGTAGATGAAGATGGAAATCTGTGTGGTGATGTGGCATTTGACGAGGTGGAATCAGTTGTTGATGCGATTACACCAGTCCCAAGGGGAGTCGGAGGTGTTACAACATCCATATTAGTAGAGCATGTAGTAAATGCAGCACTTTCCAAATGTTGTTAAAAAACATCAAGAAAAGATTAAAATTACTTCTTGATATTTCTGTTCATAAGTTTATAATAACAATCTGTAAATAAATATTAGTTCACCGAAATTCGTTGATGAGAACAATGCCGTATCTGTTGTTATTTCACAGAGAGCCTGTGTGTGGTGGAAACAGGCAGTAGCAAGATAAGGATATCCTCTCTGAGAAGCGGGTTGAAAGTTATATCAGTAGACTTCGCCGGTATCCCTCCGTTACAGGGAAGCGTATGTTAGTACGTGCAGAGTGTCGTAAATATTATATTTTGCGGAATCAGGGTGGTAACGCGGATTAATTCGTCCCTTTTCAGACTGTAGTCTGGGAAGGGACTCTTTTGTTTAGTAATATTGTATGCTATATAATTATGAGCCAGGTGAGAGCGGTTTTGGTGGACCTGTAATAGCTTAAGGAGGACTAGAAAATGAGAGCATTACAAAAATTAAGTAAATTATTATCAGATTATACGTCGGTTGTAGTAATTGCGATTGCAGTAGTTACATTCTTTGTACCGTCTATGATGGGGTGGGTTAATTATTCTTTGTTCACAGATATGGTAGCGAATAAATTTACCAGTCAGTCAATTATTATTGGTATAATTATGTTTAGTATGGGACTGACTTTAACAACTGAGGATTTCAAAATTTTAGCACAACGTCCGTTTGATATTTGTGTGGGGGCAATTGCACAGTATCTGATCATGCCATTTCTTGCATTTGCACTTACAAAGCTGTTGAATCTTCCAGATGGAATTGCACTTGGATTGATTTTAGTAGGATGTTGTCCAGGTGGAGTATCTTCCAACATTATGTCATATTTATGTGGAGGAGATGTTGCGTTTTCAGTAGGAATGACAACGGTGTCTACGTTAATTTCACCGGTTATGACACCTCTTATGGTATCATTTCTTGCAAAAGGAACGCAGATTACAATCAAAGGACTTCCGATGTTCGTTTCTATTATTGAGACAGTTATTCTTCCGGTAGGAGTTGGATTTTTATTAAATTATCTGTTAGGTAAGAAAAAAATGTACCATGAAATCCAACAGATGATGCCAGGAGTTGCAGTGCTTGGACTTGCATGTGTCGTAGGCGGTGTGGTATCTTCCCAGGGATCAAAGTTCTTTCAATCAGGAGTTGTAATTTTTCTCGCAGTACTTCTGCATAATGGACTCGGTTATTTGTTTGGATACGGAGCAGGAAAACTGGTTGGAATGAACACATCTAAAAAGAGAACAATTTCTATTGAAGTAGGAATGCAGAATGCAGGCCTTGCAACGAATCTTGCTACAACAACAGCACAATTTGCTGCCACACCAGAATCAGCAATTATTTGCGCAGTATCTTGTACATGGCATTCTATTTCAGGAACATTGCTTGCAGGATTGTTTGCAATGTATGACAAAAAGAAAGAAAAAATGCCAGTAAATACTGTAGCAGAGTAGAAAGAAAAGAGCTACGAACAGTAAAAAAATGCCAGTAAAAATGCTCCAATTGAATCTGAGGTTGTTCTTTTGGAAAAAATAGTATATAATATCATAGTGTTAACCCTAAAATAATCAAGAAAGGATTACATTTATGAAAATGCATAAAAAACGAATCACAAGATGTGGAACAGCGCTCATCTGTGCATTCGGTGTTACACTGTCAGGAATGTCAGTGCATGCAGAAAACGTTAAAAACCTCGAAGATAAGACCAGTAATTTACAAAATCAACTGGAAGGGATTAATCAGGATTTGGTTACAATCAGCAATAAGATAGCTGAGACAGAAGCGAAAATTGAAGAGTCTAACAATGAAGTGTTCCGTTTAGAGGCGTCGCTTCAGATTTCCCGTAACAACGAGGAAAAACAATATGACACAATGAAGACTCGTATTAAGTACATGTATGAGAATGGTTCAGAGACGATGCTTTCCTTACTGTTAAGTGCAGATAGTATGGGAGATTTTCTGAATAAAGCTGAGTTCATCCAGAACATTACCGATTATGATAAGGAAATGTTAGAAAACATGGTGAAAGTACGAGAAGGTATTGAGATTCAGGAGGAAGATCTTAAGAGCCAGCAGCAGGAGCTGACAGATTTGCAGAACCAGCTAAACAGTGAACAACAGAATCTTCAGGCAAAAGCAGCTGCAACATCTACAGATCTTGCAACTGTAAATGCACAGCTTCAGGCAGCGCGGGAAGCACAGGCAAAACAGGAAGAAGCAGCTCAGCAGGTAACTGCATCTAACAGCAGTAGTAATAACAATAGCAGTAGTAATAGCAGTAGCAATACTAGCAATTCTTCCAAACCTTCTAATTCCGGCAATCATTCTGGTGGCAGTTCAGGAGGTAGTTCTAGTAATGGACATTATGTGATACCACCCGGCGGTCTGACCCCATCGAAAGGAAAGATATGGTTTAATGGACATACAGAGACCTATTATTCTCAAAAAGTACTTCCGGGAGGAGGACTCAATATTCCCGGACGTCATGTTGCAAGTGACGGAACTATCCGTGATGCTGATGGTTATATTGTAGTAGCCAGTGATGATTATCCAAAGGGGACAGTTGTTCAGACATCTCTTGGACCTGGAAAAGTGTATGACACTGGAAGTGGAAAAGGTAATATTGATTTGTATACAGACTGGTAAAAAAATGCATCCTGTTTTGCGGGATGCATTTTTTATCTTTTGATGGGTTATTAAGCTTTTGGCTGATAACGCATGTTAGAGACGTTATAGACTGTAATAAAGGCTGTAGGGTCTTCACGATTGATGTAATTCATCAATTTCTGGTATTCATTTTTATCTACGATTGTAATAATTTCATTATGCTTTTCTAAAGTATAAGCTCCGATAGATTCATATATTGTTGCACCACTGTGTAATTCATAAAGAATGAATTGTCGAAGCTCTTCTTCTTTTTTCGTGATAATACAAACACGGCGTTTCATATCCTGGTTGAAAATGAAATAATCAAGGACAATTCCGTTAAAATAAGTTCCAATAATACTTAAAACAACAGTTTTTTTATCATATACAAGAGCTGCCGAAAGTGCAACGCACATACCTGAAAGGGACATTGCTTTTCCGAGATCCATATGTAGATATTTATTCATAATTTTAGCTACAATATCCAGCCCGCCGGAGGAAGCATTCCGGTTGAAAAGAATGCTCAATCCTATACTGACAACAAGAATATAACAAAGAACATCAAGTTCTTGACTATCTGTCAGGGAGTGAAAACCTGGAAATAATATTTCAAAAATTCCAATAAAAACTGGAAGCATAATACTTGTATAGACAGTTTTGATTCCAAACTCACGACCACATGTCAAAAATCCGATGATCAGAAGTACAACATTTAAAATCATAGTAATTGCGGACAGTTGAAGTGGTACAAAATTCGATAATACGATTCCAAGACCGGAAATACTACTGACAGAAGTGTGACTTGGAACTAGAAAAAAATAAACAGCAGCTCCGATAATTGCAACAGCCCAGGTTAAAATGAGTGTTTCTTTTACATAATTTGAGTAGTGAAATTTCTTTTCCATTTGTAAAAAAGCTCCTTTTTGCATCAATAAAGTGTACTGTTTAAAAAAGCAGTACACTAGTAATTGTAATTATAAAGAAAAAAAAGTCAAGAAAAGCATCGTTCATTCGGATGAGAAATTTTGAGGATCATTTTTAATGTACATTCGTAGTACTGTGATAAGTTCGAAGTAGTGGTGATTGGAGCGCTTCTAATAAAGTTTTTTCTCGGATATTTGAATCGGATTCATGGATAAACACACAAGGATCGATGTCTCCGTTTGCATTAATATGTAAATAATGGTAGTTGTCTGTAGTATATGTATTGGCATATTTGGTGTCGTTTAAGAAATCTAATGTAAGGATCGGTTTTGTTGCGCGGTAATAATGGATTGTTTCGTAGACGTCCGTTTGTTGTTTGTGTGAAGGAATCAACTCCGGTTCGGCATCATTTTCGCTCGGAATATAATGAAAATACCATACGAAATAAGTACCCATTTCAATCAATGAATCATAGAACTCCTCGGAGGTGATATATTCGTAATTTTTATTTGTATAGTAACAGGAAATGCCGTAAATCAATTTTTTCTCTCGAAGAAGAGTCAGAGCAGCTGCTTTAATTACTTTCTGGTAAATATCATTTTCAAAAAATTCGTCAGTTGCTTCTTCATAGCCTTCCAAAGTAATGACCGGGATGAAGTTCCCAACGCGGAGTATTTCATTTGCAAATTTTACATCAATCAGAGTGGCGTTTGTAAAGCAAATGAATATGCAGTCAGAATGTTTTTCACAAAGTCGGATTAAATCTTTTTTTCGAACCAAAGGTTCGCCTCCTGTATAAATATAAAAATAAACACCCAGCTCTTTCCCTTGACATATAATATCATCCAGTTCCTTATAAGTCAGATTAAATACATGTTTGGATTCGTTGACCCGACATTCAACACAGCGGAGATTACAGGCAGAGGTGGGTTCAAGGAAGATGATCCCCGGAATATTGCAGTTATATTTCGCACGAAGTTCATTTCCTTTTGGACAACCGGTTAAAAGTGCGTTTACAAAAAGGTTAGAAGTTAGAGTTTTGATTATGTAGGGATCAACATCGTTAATTATTTTGCGAATATAGGGGCGGTAAGGATGATCGGGATGCTTAATTGCTTCGTAGATAGCTTTTTGCTGAGGTGAGAAATTATCTTTAGGAAACTTATCAATCCAGTCCGATAATTTATTTATATTTTTATCGGGACTTTTGAAAATATCATTAAAAATTTGTTCAATCTCCAGTTTCTCTTGTGTATATGACATGTTCATAATAGTTCCTCCTTTGAATGAATCTGTCATTTGGGGATAGGATTTCGTTGTTTAGATATCATAATGATATGATAAGATACAAATATCAGTTTCACAATGGACAAAAGAAGAGAAGTTACCTAAAAAATTATACATAGTAGTCAGTTTGTATAATAAAAATATTGCGAAATGAAAGATAAAACTATATATTTAAAAGAAAAGTAAAAAAAGTGGTGAAGGTTATGGAACAAGAAATTTTTATTGCAAATGAAAAAGCGATTGAAGCAATTAGGGAGAAAAAAGAGATTGTGTGGAGAAATCCACGTTTTCTTCCATTTACCATGGTAAACGGATTGTGTGAATTGATTGTATCTGATGAAGATATTCAGGAGGCAGAAGAACGTCTTGCAAGATTTGCTCCGTTTATTATGAAACAGTTTCCAGAGACAATGGAGACAAATGGATTGATTGAATCTCCGCTGATTTATCTTTCTAATATGCAAAAAGAACTTGAAATACAGTTCGAGTGTGAAATACCAGGAATGCTTATGTTAAAGAAGGACAGCCATCTTGCAATTGCCGGTTCCGTGAAAGCTCGTGGTGGTATTTATGAAGTGTTAAAGCATGCAGAGGATCTGGCATTAGAACATGAAATGATTAAAGAAACAGAATCTTATGAAAAATTTGCAGAAAAAGAGATGAAAGATTTCCTGGGACAGTATACAGTACAGGTTGGGTCTACCGGAAATCTGGGAATGTCCATTGGTATTATGAGTGCAGCTCTTGGATTTCATGTGATTGTTCACATGTCAGCAGATGCAAAGCAGTGGAAAAAAGACCTCCTGAGAAGTAAAGGTGTGGATGTCATAGAATATGCCGATGATTATTCCAGGGCTGTAGAAGAAGGAAGAAAGCAGTCTGATGCAGATGAGTGCAGTTACTTCGTAGATGATGAAAAATCTGTTAATCTGTTCTTGGGTTATGCTGTGGCAGCAAAGAGATTGAAGAGTCAATTAGAGGAAAAGAAAATTATAGTAGACGAGGAGCATCCACTCATTGTTTATATTCCGGCAGGAGTTGGTGGTGCCCCGGGTGGGGTGGCATATGGTTTGAAGCGTATTTATGGAGACAATGTCCATTGTTTTTTTGCCGAGCCGACTCAATGCCCATCGGTGCTTCTTGGTATTGCGACTCAGAAATTCGAGAAAGCCAATGTGCATGATTATGGTATTTCCGGACAGACAGAGGCCGATGGTCTGGCATGTGCAAGTCCATCTAGTTTTGTAACACGTATTATGACGAACTTGTTGTCCGGTGAATTTACAGTAAAAGATTTTCGCTTATATGATTTTTTAAGAACTTTGTATAAATCAGAAAAAGAACAAATCGAACCATCTAGCTGTGCGGCATTTATTGGACCGGTGAACCTTTGCAGAAAGGAAGAAGCAAAGCTTTATTGTGAACAGAATGGGCTGACAGATGAGAGATTAAAGAATGCAACTCAGATTGTCTGGGCAACTGGCGGATGTCTGGTTCCGGAAGAAATTCAGAAGGAATATCTGAATACTTTTATGACAGAGGATCTATAACGAAAAATTTTGTTTGACTTTTTAAAAAACAGGCAATATAATTACAAGAAACGAGTAGCAAGTAAGCGTAAATCCAGTTTACCGGCTTCTCGTTTTTATTTTGTAAAAAGTAAATATTGCCATGAAAAAGTGTGTAGCGTGTCAGCGTAAGTCCAGCTTATATGACAGGATGCGCACTTTTTTTGTGCCAAAAAGAGAGGAGTTAAAACGAAATGGCAGAAAGCAACAAGATGAAGGATATGCCAGTGAATAAGCTGATGGTCCAAATGGGAATCCCGATGATCTTATCTATGGCATTACAGGCTGTCTATAACATTGTAGACAGTGCATTTGTAGGAAATATGAGAGTAGGAAGTGAATCAGCATTAAATGCATTGACTTTGGTATTCCCGGTGCAGATGCTTATGGTGGCAGTAGGAATCGGAACAGGTGTAGGAACGAATGCACTTCTTGCAAGGACACTTGGACAGGGAAATAGTAAAAAAGCTGCAAAGGTAGCAGGAAACAGTCTGTTCTTGGGTGTGATCATTTATGTGGTCTGTTTATTGTTTGGTATCTTTGGGGTGAAAGCATATATTTCATCGCAGACAGTAGATGCAGAAGTATTGGAAATGGGAGTCAGTTATCTGAGGATATGCTGCGTGATTTCTTTTGGTATTATTTTCTTTTCTTTATTTGAAAAGTTATTGCAGGCAACAGGACGTTCTCTTTATTCCACGATTGGACAGGTGGTTGGTGCGGTTGTGAATATTATCCTTGATCCAATTATGATCTATGGTATTGGACCGTGCCCTGAAATGGGAGTGAAAGGTGCAGCCTACGCAACTGTAATTGGTCAGGTAGCATCGGCAGTGTTGCTGTTTATCTTTCATATCAAACTGGATAAGGAATTCGAGCATGATGTAAAATATATGAAGCCAAATGCCGGCGTTATCAAAGAAATCTATACAATCGGACTTCCGGCAATTATTGCACAGGCATTGATGTCTATCATGGTTTATGTCATGAATCTGATTCTGAAGTTCAATCCTTCGGCACAGACTGCATATGGTTTGTTTTATAAGGTACAGCAGTTTGTTCTATTCCTTGCATTTGGTCTGCGAGACGCGATTACTCCAATTATCGCATTTGCTTATGGAATGAGGAATAAGAAGAGAATTCAGGATGGCATCAAATATGGTCTGATCTATACAGTTATATTAATGATTCTGGGAATTGCGATCACAGAAATTTTCCCAGGAGCATTTGCAACACTGTTTAATGCAGGAGCGTCAAGAGAATATTTTATAGGTGCGATGAGAGTGATCTCAGTAAGCTTCTTGTTTGCAGGAATCAATGTTGCTTATCAGGGCATTTATCAGGCACTGAACGGAGGTGTGGAATCACTGGTTATTTCACTTTTGAGACAGCTTATTATTATTCTGCCGCTGGCTGGAATCTTTTCTATTTTTGTCAGAAATGGGAAGATGACAGTCTCGCTGATCTGGTGGGCATTTCCGATTACTGAAATTATTTCATGCTTTGTAGGATATGTGTTCTTGAAGAGAATCAGTAAAAATAAAGTTGATGCTTTGAATTAAGGAGGAATCAGAGATGGAAAAAAGAATTATTACAATCAGCAGGGAATTTGGAAGCGGCGGACGTTTTATCGGAGGAGAAGTAGCGAAGAAACTTGGAATTGCTTATTATGATAAAAATATTATTAATGAGATTGCAGAAAAATCTGGATTATCGCCGGAATACATTCAGGAAAATGCAGAATTATCTCCGAAAAAAGGATTATTCGCATATGCGTTTGCCGGACGTGATATTACAGGAAAATCCGTAGAGGACATGGTATATGAGGCACAAAGAAAAGTTATTTTAGATCTGGCAGAAAAAGAGCCTTGTGTGATCATTGGAAGAAATGCAGATTATATTCTGAAAGACAGAGATGATGTATTGAATGTATTTATTCATGGAGATATGCCGGAAAAGATACAGCGTATTATTCATTTACACAATGTAGAAGAACAGGAAGCTGTCAAAATGATGGCAGACACAGATAAAAGACGTATGACAAATTATAATTTTTATACAGAGCAGAAATGGGGAAAAGCCAGCAACTATACGTTGAGTCTGAATAGTTCCCAGCTCGGATATGACAGATGTGAAAAGATCATTATGGAATGTTTATAACTGCAAAAGAAGGCTAAAATATGAATAGGTAAGGGCGTGAATTCTATTGACGGATTCACGCCCTTTAACCTGTTAAAGAATTGTTCAAAATCTATTTCTATGATATGATAATAAATACTTGGAATTGCAAAGCCAGATTTGCTACATGCCGTCCTAATGAAGATTGTGGACGTGGTTTTCAGATTGCTTTGCTGTATGAACAGGCAGCAAAACGGGGGTGGCAAATAAGAAAAGTGCAGGAAAGGAAGTAAGAATCATGTCATTAGAAAAAGCAAAGAAGTATTTGAAAGAAAAGGGTTATGCAGATCATATCATTGAACTGGAAGAATCAAGTGCAACGGTCCAGCTTGCAGCAGAGGCACTTGGTGTAGAACCGGGGATGATTGCAAAGACAATGTCATTTCTGACAGAGGATGGTCCAATTCTGATTCTTACAGAAGGAACAGCAAAGATTGCGAATCGTAAATATAAAGATTATTTTCATGAAAAAGCCAAGATGATTCCTTTTGGTGAAGTAGAAGAATATATTGGACATACACCGGGTGGTGTATGCCCATTTGGAATTAAAGATGGAATAAAAGTATATTTAGATGAGTCATTAAAAAGATTTGATACTGTTTATCCGGCAGCCGGCAACGATCACAGCGCAGTGAAACTTACAATTGCGGAACTGGAAGAAGTTGCGGGAGCATGCGGATGGATTGATGTATGTAAAGAAATGTAATATCTGGATTCATCGGAAACATTACTTTTATTCCATGATTTTTCCATCAATACTTATCGTTACAACCTGCCAGGGAATAAATTTTCCGCTGTTTTGAAGTGCTTTTTTGGCTGCTATCTCCAGACCACCACAGCATGGAACTTCCATTCTTACAATTGTTACACTTTGAACGTTGTTATTTTGAATGATTGCGGTCAGTTTCTCACTATAATCCACTTGATCTAATTTCGGACAGCCAATTAATGTTACCTTATTCCGAATAAAATCCTGATGAAAGCTTGCGTAAGCATAAGCAGTACAATCAGCTGCAATCAGAAGTTTTGCACCGTTAAAATATGGTGCATTGACTGGAGCAAGTTTAATCTGTACCGGCCAGTTCTGAAGTTTTGATATTGAATCTGTGACTGAAGCTGGTTCTTCAGACACGGGTGTTTCTGCTCGTCGGATCTTCATGATTTTAGAGCCCGGACAGCCGGTGTGAGGAGGCATTGCCTGTTTTTGAACGGCGAGTATTTTCTGTGCTTCTTTCACAGCTTCTTCATCATATGCAGGTGCTTCTCTTTCCTCAAAAGAAATGGCACCGGTAGGACATTCAGGGAGACAATCACCAAGTCCGTCACAGAAATGTTCTCTTACCAATTCTGCTTTTCCGTTAATGATGTCAATGGCACCTTC
>CAKRCL010000015.1 GCA_934307335.1 uncultured Dorea sp.
GAATCTCATTCACATTCATCACCTGTGTTATCATACACGATACGCTTCATGGTGTCAAGTATTTTTTCTTTACACTTCACTTTTTCTTACATTTTCAGGAAATTTCGTATATTTAGCATTCCCCAGCCCTGTTCTCCCACACCTGGCAGACGCTCACAAGTTTCACGAAACCTTAATTTAATCTCTACATTTGTAATCTGTGGATACTTTTCAAGAATCAGCGCAGATGCCCCTGATACTATCGGTGTTGCCATCGAGCTTCCGCTTTTCACCGTATAAGCATCTTTCTTTCCATGAATTTTACTATTACAGGAAATAATTTGGTATCCCGGAGCTACCAGATCCGGCTTCACTACACATTCTTTTGTAGGTCCATTTCCAGAACAACCATCACTCTCCATTTTTTCAGTCTTCACCGCTCCGACGGTAATCACTTTTCTACTTGTTCCAGGCACTACAACGGTTCCTTCTCCCGGTCCATTATTTCCTGCTGACACAATAACTACTAGTCCAAGATCCCACAAGTGTTCCACTGCCTGTATCAACCACTTTTCTTTTACCGTATTCAAATCCTTCCCGGCTCCTGCTGAAAGATTCACAATACGTATTCCATATCTTTCATAATTAGAAGCGACCCAACGTATCCCGGCAAGAATACTCTCTACATTTGCTTCTCCTCTTTTATCCAGCACTTTCACTATTACCAAATCACATTCCGGCGCAATTCCGGCAAGAATTCCATTCGACATCCGTCCACTCCCGGCAAGAATCCCTGCGACATGCGTTCCGTGTCCATTATCATCATAACACTGTCTCTTCCTATTTATAAAATCCTGCCATCCAATAACTCTTCCTTTAAAATCCGGATGTACCGCAAGCCCGGTATCCAAAACCGCCGCTGTTACCCCTTTCCCCGTAATCCTCTCTTTATTTTGGTCATTGTCCCAATAGTGTACCAGCTTTTTCACACGATCCATAAAAATTTCTCCAAAACATTTCTTTTAAAATAGAATATTCGACGAAATAAAAATTGATTTCTTCGTGTATTTGTCGTATGATATTCTTGCTATTTACTGGGGAGTAAGATAGTGACAGCTTAAGGGGAGGAATTTTATGGAGTCTAAAAACTATTATGACATATTAGAAGTTTCCGTAAAGGCATCTATTCAGGAAATCACTGTGGCCAAGAACAAACTGGCCAAGCAGTATCACCCAGATGTCAATATGCGAAATGGTATTGATACAACCGATAAAATGCAGGAAATTCTGGAAGCCTATCGTGTGCTTTCCGATCCGGCAAAACGCGCTGAATATGACCGCGAGATTCGTGGAAATCGTTCTTCCAAAATGCAGACATTCAATCTCTATGAGGAAGAAACAGTATCCGAAGATCCTGAACATCCTACATTTGTAACTTACTGGAAAGCCGCCGGTGCTTTATATGATATTATCGAACAAAGTAATGAACTTTTTCGTCAAAAAGAAAGTTCTGCAAAGATTGGTAAGCTTGCCGTTCAGGCACTTCATCATATCATACTGCTGCGCGAAGCCGAGATTCCGGAACGCTACTGGTATCCGGATATTATGAACTGGCTTTTATTCAAATGGTATCAAAATCGAAATTATAATCTTACTTATTTATTGAAGCTTTATGATGAATATGAAAAAAATGGCATGAACCGATTTGAAAAATTAAAACTTCAAAACCGCACTCACCGATATCAGCACTCCGTAAAGCGCCTGCTGCGCTATTAAAAGAACATTCACACATTTTCTTTACAGGCATATGATGTAGTGTAATCAATCTTTATCTGGAGGATTTAACATGAGTGATTTAAGTGCTACAAACTGTGGCTGTGGATGTGATGACGGAAGACGCGGAAACGGATGCGGCGGTTGCGGATGTGGTAACGACTGTGGTTTTGCAAATAACAGTTGTCTGTGGATCATCTTATTACTCATCTGCTGCGGTGGCCTTGGTAATGGTTGCGGCGGTTGTGGCGGTTGTGGCGGTTGCGGTAATGATAGCTGTCTGTGGATCATCTTATTACTCATCTGTTGCGGCGGTCTTGGTAATGGCTGTGGTAATGGATGCGGATGTGGATGCGGTAATGACTGCTGCTAAGTCCTAATAATAGGGAGGTGGAAACACCTCCCTAAATTTATTCACAAGCTTCGCCGCCTAAGCATCCGTTTATATTCGTTCATATTCTCCTGGCTTCGCTTCTTCTCTTTCATCTGATTTTTTTCTACTTGCGCATCTTCCAACCTCTTTTTCAACATACAATTTTCATCTAGTTCGTATACGGCGTTTCCGTCTATAATTAATTTTCTACTCAATTTTGCACTCTCCTTCATATGATACTTAAGGATTGTTTTGTGTTCCGTATTCCCACAGTTTAATCCCGGCATCTCAAATATCTTTTTACTATAAAATATGCCCACTTTTCATATTTTCCATTCAAATCGCATATATATTTACAACGATATTTTAAGGAGCGCTTATGGAACAGAAGCCAAAACCAATGACACCTTTTGATATGTTTGTAACCTCCTCTTCTCTTTATACTTTAAAAATGCTGCTTCCTTTTACCCCAGCTTCTCTTCAGCGCTCCTTAGCTATTTACATAAAATTTTCAGAATTAAAAACTACCATAGAGCATTTTTATGGATTTCAAAATTCCAATACCACAAATTCACTTCTGGAACAATTAAAATCATCCTTAAGTCCGGAAGATCAAGCACAAATGTCACAAATGGAAGAGTTCATGAATATGATGGAAATGATGAAAAATATAGATTTCGATTCCGATGGAGAAAATGCCTCTTCTCCTATGGACTTTATGAAAGGAGTTTTTGACAATGAATGAATGGTTGAACAATCCAGCCCTTAGAAACATGGACCCCATAAAACTAGAATTAATTCAGCTGGCCGCCCGTCAGACAGAAGGCAAAAACGGAAAATCCCTTGCCCCGGTCATGATGTCTTTAATCAGCAGTGCCCACAAAAAAGGAATCACGTTTTCTCCCGAAGAAATATCCTTTGTTCTCGAAATATTAAAAGAAGGAAAATCAAAAAAGGAACAAGATCAGATTGACCGTATGGTTCGCATGGTTTCCGGATATGCAAAAAGAGCCGGAAAATAAATCCGACTCACATAATGTTCTACAGATAACACAATTGGAAGATTTTGAAGAAAATTTCATTTATAATTTTTTCTTCAATTCTCTACGCCTTTTTGCTTCTTCCCACTCTATCTTTTCATCTTCTGTTATAAGTTCAAGTCTTGGCACTGGAATCGGTTGATCCATCTGATCCAGTGCCACCACCGTCAAATATGCATGATTGATCAATGTTCTCACACCATCCATCGACTCAACATAACTATCCACTTTAATATCCATAGAAGTACGCCCAACATAGACCATCTGCCCGATAATGACAACGCTGTCATTTGGATAAGCTCCTTTTAAAAAGCTCAAATTATCAACACATACAGTTGTTACGTTCGTATGTGTATGACGCTTAGCTACAAGTGCTGCCACCTCATCAATCCATTGCATAAGCATACCTCCGAAAAGCCGCCCTGCTGCATTCAAATGATTCGGTCTGACAATATGAACAGTCTCTACTCTGGATTCTGACACACTTCTGCTTTCTACTTTCATTAAATTATACTCCCTAATTTCGTTTATAAATGTATTCTTTCAACAAGCTCTTTTATTATACCACAAAATTTGTTATACTAATACTGCATTTCAAAGGGAACCATATAATTATAATCAGGGAGTATACATTTATGAGAAATATAAAAATTACGATTGAATATGACGGAAGCCGTTATCAAGGCTGGACAAGGCTTGGTAAAGATGAATCCAATAACACCATATCCGCGAAGATTATTGATGTACTGGCAAAAATGACCGGAGAAAAAAATATTGAGCTAAATTGCGGATGCCGTACAGAAGTCGGTGTTCACGCTTATGCTCAGATCGCAAACTTCAAAACATCATCCAATTTGAGTACAAAAGATATTCAGCATTATCTGAATCGCTATCTGCCAATGGATATTGCCATTACAGAAGTGGAAGAAGTTCCGGATCGTTTCCACGCACAGTTAAATGCCGTTTCCAAAACATACGTTTACCGAATGACAATTATGGATGTTCCAAGCGTATTTGAACGCAGACATACCTACCACTGCTTCAAAACGCCTGATAAAAAAGCTATGCAGCAAGCAGCTCTTTTATTTATTGGCGAACACGATTTTCGCAACTTCTCTACAGCTAAAAAGAGTAAGAATACAACCCGCGAAGTTTATGATATTGATATTTATGGAGATAATGAGGAAATGCAGATTCTCATTCAGGCAGATGACTTTTTACACAACATGGCTCGCCTTATGATTGGCACACTTCTGGATATTGGATTTGGTCTTAGAAAAAAAGAAGATATTGACGCAATTTTTGCCGGCGAAAAATCTGTAGGAAATCCTTGCGATCCAAAAGGTCTGTATTTACAGGAAGTAGAATATTAATTTTACACTACCAAATGGCTGTAACTCGAAAATCACAGAGTTACAGCCATTCGTTTTAAATTATATGTATCTCATTTATTTTTAGTCTTCATCATCATTCTGTACTGTGTATGTCTGACGTTTTCTTGCCATTTCATCACTTTCAAGATATTCATCATAAGTTGTAATCTTGTCGATCATCTTTCCACCCGGTACGATCTCCATAATACGATTTGCAGTTGTCTGTACAATCTGGTGGTCTCTGGATGAAAACAAAATAACTCCAGGGAATTTTGTCATTCCGTTGTTGAGTGCCGTGATACTTTCCATATCCAAGTGGTTTGTAGGCTCATCAAAAATCAGTACATTTGCACCGGAAATCATCATCTTAGATAACAGACAACGCACTTTTTCTCCTCCGGAAAGAACTTTCACTTTCTTCACTCCATCATCTCCGGCAAAAAGCATACGTCCGAGGAAGCCACGTACATAAGTTGCGTCTTTCTCTTCTGAATACTGTGTAAGCCAGTCTACGATAGAATAGTCATTATCAAATTCACTTCCACTATCCAATGGGAAATATGCCTGAGAAGTTGTGATTCCCCACTTGTATGTTCCCTCATCCGGCTCCATCTCTCCCATAAGTATCTGGAATAATGTTGTCTTTGCAAGCTCGTTGCTTCCAACAAATGCTACTTTATCATCATGTCCTAATGTAAAGGAAATGTTGTCTAATACCTTCTCTCCGTCGATTGTTTTGCTCAGTCCTTCTACCGACAGCACTTCATTTCCAATCTCACGATTCGGGCGAAAATCAATGTATGGATATTTACGACTGGACGGTTGAATATCATCAAGCTGAATCTTCTCCAATGCACGCTTTCTTGATGTTGCCTGCTTAGATTTTGAAGCATTCGCACTAAATCTGGAAATAAATTCCTGCAGCTCTTTGATCTTCTCTTCTTTTTTCTTATTTGCTTCTTTCATCTGGCGAATCAAAAGCTGACTTGACTCATACCAGAAATCATAGTTTCCGGCATAAAGCTTAATCTTACCATAATCAATATCTGCGATCTGTGTGCAGACCTTATTCAAGAAATAACGGTCATGGGACACTACAATAACTGTATTGTCAAAGTTGATCAAAAATTCCTCAAGCCATGCGATCGCATCCAGATCCAAGTGGTTCGTAGGCTCGTCAAGAAGGAGAATATCTGGATTACCAAACAGTGCCTGTGCAAGCAGAACCTTTACCTTCTCAGGACCATTTAAATTCTTCATCATCTCATAATGAAGTTCTGTTCCAATACCAAGTCCGTTCAACAGAGTTGCCGCATCAGACTCTGCTTCCCAACCATTCATAGTTGCAAATTCCGCTTCCAGTTCACTTGCTTTAATACCATCTTCATCGGTAAAGTCTTCTTTAGCATAAATTGCTTCTTTTTCTTTCATGATCTCATACAGTCTTGCATTTCCAAGCATAACTGTATCAAGAACCGGATACTCATCATATTTGAAGTGATCCTGCTGTAAGAATGAAAGTCTCTGTCCCGGTGTGATGATAACTTCTCCGTTGGTCGGCTCAAGCTGTCCGGAAAGAATCTTTAAAAATGTAGATTTTCCCGCACCGTTTGCACCAATCAGTCCATAGCAGTTTCCCTCTGTAAATTTAATATTAACATCTTCAAATAATGCTTTTTTTCCAACTCGTAAAGTAATATTACTTGTACTGATCATTATATTTACTCCTTTTTACTTATCAATCACATTTTTGCTCATACAAAATTTATCTTATCAAATATAAGATGAAATAGCAAGCCGGGAAATCACTGTTTTCAGCACTTTTTATAAAAAACTTTTTATAAAAATTAATTTTCACAATTTCTTTTTTCGTTATATAATATTCCTTAGAAACCACTATTGAATACTTAACAAAAATAAGGGGTGTTGATTATGATAAATGCAACAATCGTACTGGAAGGCGGTGCGACCAGAGGTGTATTCACTTCCGGAGTTTTAGATTATCTTATGGAACAAGACACTTATCTCTCCCACGTTATTGGTGTTTCTGCAGGAGCATGTAATGCCGTGGATTACGTTTCAAAGCAGATTGGACGTACACGAAACTGTATGATCGTGGAAGACAAAGAATACAACTATCACAATAATCTTCGTGATTTCATGCGTGAAAAGAGTCTTCTGGATATGGATATGGTCTTTGACAAATACCCACGTGAAATCTTTCCATTTGATTTCGAAACATTTCAGAAATCCTGTGAACAAGGCATGGTCTGCGAGCAGGTCGCAACGAACTGCATTACCGGAAAAGCAGAATATATGATTGAAACACAAGATTTTGACAGACTGTTGCGCATCTGCCGAGCATCAAGCAGCATGCCTCTTCTGTGTCCTATGGTTAATATTGACGATGTACCTTATCTGGACGGCGGACTTGCAGATTCCATTCCGATCCGGCATGCATTGCATCAGAAAAATGAAAAGATTGTTGTGATTCTGACTCGCAATCCGGGATATCGCAAAAAGGCAATGACAAAAGGCATGGCAAAGTTATATCGCCGCGCTTATGGCAAATATCCGGAGGCTGTCAAGACTATGATCCGCCGGAATTATATGTATAACAAAGAACTGGAGCTCATCGAAAAATTAGAACACGAAGAACGGATTTTCGTACTGCGTCCACTCGTCCCAACCGTATCAAGACTGGAGCAGGACTGCGACGTTCTAAGAGAATTTTACGAACATGGATATCACCTCATGGAACGAAACTATGAGAATCTGATGAGGTATTTAGAAAGTTAGTTGTGGATTTTTACAGAAAACCTCAAGGGTACGCTGAACTGGATTATTTCCTATATTTACTGCGCCGCCTATAATCGTCGTACTATGTAAACTCGCCTAAATAACAGGCTCAAACAGTACATAGTACGACGGGCTAGGCTTGTAAATATAAAAAAATAATCCAATGTCCAGCTACTACCCTTGAGGTTTTTGTGTAAATATGACTTCCTCTACTTTTCCAAACACTAAAGTTGGAACAGAAGCAAAAAATCCACCACAACTCTTCTAAACATCAGAGTCATAGCAAAATTAAAATCCCAAGCTATGGCAGATTGAACATTCAAATTTCAAAACTTTTTCCTCTTTCAAGATTTCAGATATTATATAAGCCTCAACCTGTCGGGTAAAACAAAATAAATCTGCACAAATTCTCAAGATCAGAGATGAACATTGGATTTATTTTCGTACTATTTGTGAGCCTAGCTCGTCTTGATATGTATGTCTGAGCCTGCTTTTTAGGCGAGTTTACATATTCACGAAATAATAAGCGACGCAACTGATGCCGGAAAATCCTTCTTGTTCAAGACGTTATAGTTTGGAATTCTATTTATATTTTCACACTATTCTACCGCGCCCAATCCGGCACTTCATCTTCGTAATATACCTGATTTTCCGTCAGTATTTTCATTTCTCCGTCTTTAATCTCTACTTCCGTGACTGCGCAGTTTTTATGTATACTTCCTGCCCACAGTTCCGATAACGGAGCTTTCTTTATACTATTGAGTAATGTAGCAAGTGCAACTCCATGTGTGACAAGCAAAATATTCTTATCTTCATATTCTTCCTGTCCAACCAGCCAATTCAGAAAATTACCGGTGCGTTTCTTTACATCTGCAAAGGATTCTCCTTTCGGCGCACCTTTAAAGTGTTGTGGATCATCATAAAATTTCAAAAATTCATCAGGAACTTCCATATGGTCTCTTGCTACACTTTTTCCTTCCCATTCCCCAAAATTAATCTCTTTCAATCTTTGATCCATAATAACCGGAACTTTTCTGCCGCCTTCATCTAAAATCAAATCAGCTGTCTCCAAAGCTCTCTTCAAATCACTCGTAAAGCAAAGATCAAATTTTACATTTCGTAGTCCGATTCCTGTTTCTTTCGCAAGATGTCTGCCAAAATCATTCAGAGGAATATCCTCCTGACCCTGCAGTCTTTTTTCTTTATTCCAATCTGTCTGTCCATGTCTGACTAAATATAACTGCATGTTTCTACCTCTTAATTCTTCATAATCTATTTTCAAAACCTATCATCAAATGTTATACTACTATTGTTGCATTGATATTTTTTCATTTATATCAGCGCAAAATTTACAATAAAAAGGAGTATCTGAATTATGGAAAAAATCACAAGTTTCACCATAAATCACTTGAAACTGTTACCTGGAGTTTATGTATCTCGTGTGGATCAGGTTGCTGGTAATCCAGTCACAACATTTGACCTTCGTATGACAGCACCGAACCGCGAGCCAGTCATGAACACAGCTGAGATGCATACTATCGAGCACCTTGGGGCAACTTTCCTTAGAAATGATCCGGAATATGGCGATAAAGACATCTACTTCGGACCTATGGGCTGCCGCACAGGTTTTTACCTTGTGCTTGCAGGTGAATATGAGTCTCGTGACATTGTTCCACTGATGAAGCGCATGTTCACATTTATCGCAGATTTTGATGGTGAAATTCCCGGAGCTGCCGCCAGAGACTGTGGTAACTATCTGGATCAAAATTTAGGAATGGCCAAATACCTTGCGAAAAAGTACTTGGCCGAAGTCCTAAACAATATCACTGATGAAAGATTGATTTATCCAGAATAATCTTATTCTTCGTTTTCAATCTGAATCTGACAGTTTTTCATAGCTGCCAGTGCATTCTTATGGCCTTCTGGCGTTGTTCCGGCACAGCATGCCGCATCAACGATAATCGGCTTTTCCGGGAAGAAGGCCTTAAGAATCATCGCATTAGAAATTACACAGATGTCTGTACAGACCCCAACCAATGTGATGCTCTCTACTCTCTCATTTTTAATAACACGAAGATTACTTCTGTAATCATTCAATTTAAATCCAAGCTCAATACTTCCAAAAGAAGGTTTATTTAAAATATCTCCCTCACAAATCGCATCAATCTCCGGAGTTAATTTCCAACCGTCTGTACCACGTACACAATGAACAATCGGAAGATTCTTTCCTTCCTGCGTCTCCAGATATTTTTCATCATGTGTATCGCGGGTATAGAATACCTTTCCATCAAAATTCTTAATCTTTTCAACCACTTTTGGCACAATTGCCTGGGCTTCTTTTGTTCCAAGTGCTCCGTCAATAAAATCATTCTGCATGTCAACTACGACTAATATTTTCATAATCTATGACCCTCCAATACTTTTTTCGACATTTTCCACTATCTATATTATATAATCTTCCCGAATAATGCAAGTACCGTTGAATAGGAAATTGTATTTCCTATGAAATAAAAAAACGGGCAAAATGTTTCCATTCTGCCCACTTATATTATCTTAATTTAAATTAAGCAATTTTGCTTTTTGCAAGCTCTGCAAGTGTTGCAAATCCTTCTGCATCGTTAACAGCCATCTCTGCAAGCATCTTTCTGTTGATGTCTACACCAGCAACTTTCAGTCCGTGCATCATCTTGCTGTATGAAAGTCCGTTTAATCTAGCTGCTGCATTGATACGAGCGATCCAAAGCTGACGCATCTGACGTTTGCGCTGTTTTCTTCCTGCATATGAAGATGTAAGAGCTCTCATTACAGACTGTTTTGCAACTCTGTACTGTTTAGAACGTGCTCCTCTGTATCCTTTTGCTAACTTTAAAGTTCTATTATGTTTCTTTTTAGCGTTAAGTCCGCCTTTAATTCTTGCCATGTCTTATTATCCTCCTTCAATCTATCTACTGAATCTTACAAGTATGGTAAGATCTTCTTCATGTTCTTTACATTTGTCTCATCTGCGATTGTAGCGTGTCTTAAGTTTCTCTTTCTCTTAGTAGACTTCTTTGTTAAGATATGGCTCTTGTAAGCTTTATTTCTTTTTAATTTTCCTGTACCTGTCTTTTTGAAACGCTTTGCTGCTGCTCTGCTTGTTTTGATTTTTGGCATGATATAGTTCCTCCTTTAATGAAATTACATGTAATTATTTTTAACGTTTTTCAGTTAAAACCATGCTCATACTTCTACCTTCCAATTTGGCCGGCTTCTCTACAACTGCAACGTCTTCCAGCATCTGAGCGAAATCGTCCAGAATATGCTTGCTCTGCTGCATATGTGCCATCTCACGACCGCGGAAACGCAATGTAATCTTAACTTTGTTTCCTTTTGCGATAAATTTCTTAGCATTGTTGACCTTCGTGTTCAGGTCGTTTGTATCAATGTTCGGTGAAATTCTTACTTCTTTCACCTCAACGGTCTTCTGCTTCTTCTTAGCCTCTTTTTCTTTTCTTGCAAGCTCATATCTGTATTTTCCATAATCAATAATCTTGCATACAGGTGGCTGAGCCTTTGGAGCAATCTTGACCAGATCCAATTCAGCTTCCTGAGCCAGCTTCATGGCCTCTTTGATTGGCATTACACCTAACTGATCTCCATTCTCTGCAATTACTCTTACCTCTTTGTCTCTGATCTGTCCGTTAATCATTAAATCGCTAATTGTCGTGCACCCCCATCATAAAAATAAAATAAGTGAATAGTTCGAGACTATCCACTTATATATCTGCATCATAATCCTGTTATGGTTATCTGCTCAATATCTGACCAATAGTCACCCGATTGTGCTATGGTGAGAGTGGATACTCTGCTTTGTTTTTGTTTCACACAAGTGATAGATTAACATATCCTTATCTTTATGTCAATCACTTTTTTTAATATTTTAATATTTAGTTTGATATTATATTATTTTTCGCGTTTATCTCCCATACAAAATACAGAAACAACACCAGGACCTGTATGACCTCCGATTACTGTACCAATATTATTGATGTAAATATTCTGGACTCCCATCTTCTGCCGCACCTGCTTCGCCACATATTCTGCATCTTCCAGACAATCGCCGTGTGTAATCATCACAATATCATTCTCGTATCCTTCTGCCTGTTTTACAGCCATATCTACGATTTTATTCAAAGATTTCTTACGTCCGCGTTCTTTTCCAACTACTTTCAAACAGCCATTATCATCCATAATAATAATTGGTTTAATCTGTACCATAGTTCCCAAGATTGCACTTGTCTTCGATACTCGTCCTCCCCTGTGTAAATGATTCAGATCATCTACCGTCACATCATGACAAACATGAAGCTTGTTCTCTTCTGCCCACTTTGCTGCCTCTTCGATTGTTGCACCTGCTTCTTTTTGTTTTAATACATAATATAGAAGTAACGCCTCTCCCAAACAAGCACATAAAGTATCAACTACAATAATCTTCCGTTCAGGGTATTCTTCCTGAAGTTCTTGCGCTGCGATTTTCATACTATTACAAGTTCCGCTAAGTCCTGAAGAAAACGCCAGATGCAAAACATCTTTCCCTTCTTTCAAATACGGTTCCAATGCCTCCCTTGCCTCTTCCGGATTCACCTGAGATGTTGTAGACATCTTTCCTTCTCTCAATTTATCAAAAAATTCTTTTGAAGATAATCCATCCATGTCAGAATATGTCTGTCCATCAATCGTATATTTCAATGGGATATACGGCACACCTCTTTCTTGCAGCCATTCTTTTGTCGTATCCACAGTACTATTCACGGTAATGATATAGTCACTCATAGTAAGTCCTCCTTATATAACCATATAGAATATCATACCATTTTTATCACTCAGTTGCAAAATTTTTCCTCTATACAATTTCAAAAGACTAACTTTTAACAAATTCTTAACAACATTTCTTACTTTATTAATTCAGCTTGATATTCAAGTAACTCCGTCCTGACAAAGTCTTATTAAAACAAATACTGCAAATAACGATAATTGTTCCTGCCAAAAATCCCATCCAATTAAAAAGTGCTGTCAAAATCAATAACTCCAATCTCATGAACTTCAAAGCATACCCTAATTCAAAGTTCGGCTGCGTATAATTCGCCACAGCAACAAAAGCCATATAGAGCATTACTTCTGAATTGAACCACCCCGACTTCACCGAAAATTCTCCCATAACAAGACCGGCAATCACACTTAGAGGTGTGCTTAACATACTTGGTGTATTAAGTGCAGCAAGTCTCAGTCCATCAATCGAAATTTCCAATATTAACAACTGAAAAACAAGCGGAATATGCACGGTATCTTTCACCGCAACAAATGCAAATACTTCCGGCAGCCAACTCAGATTCTGCATAAAAAGCAAAAATACCGGCGTCAGAAACACTGTCAAAAACGTAATCAAAGCTCTTGTTATCTTCAGATACATTGCAGTCAGCGTTGGAAAATAATAATCATTCGCCTCCTCAATAATATCCAGTATAGAAGTCGGAAGTACCATGGCAGATGGCGAATTATCAACAAGAATCACTATTTTCCCTTCTAATAGACAAGCCACTGCCGTATCCGGTCTTTCCGTAAATTTAAATTTAGGAAATGGATTGTACCATTTTCGTTTAAACAAGCATTCTGCAAGACTTTGCTGATTCATACGAAGGTCATCCGTATGAATATTTTCGATTCTGTCATTTAAATTTTTCAAAAGCTCCTGATCAACCCTGTCATCCATATAACATAATGCTACATCCGTTCTGGAACTATCCCCGACTTCCAGCATCTTCATCACAAGATGACGATCTCTGATTCTTCTTCTCATTAAAGCAGTATTAAATACAATTGTCTCCACAAATCCGTCTCTGGAACCACGAAGTGACTTATCCTTATCCGGCTCATCTACACTTCTTGCAGGATATGTTCGGCAATCAATCGCAAAGCACGCCTCATAACCATCAATAAACAAACACGTCACACCTGACAACAGATTTCGAAATATTTCATCAAAATCTCCTAGTACATCAACCTCTGCATAAGGAATACATTTCTCTGCAAATCCTGTTGCATCTACTGGCATTTCTTCCTCTTTGATGCCAAAAAATGAATCCATAATCTTCAACATAGATTCATCCTTCGTAAATCCATCTACAAAATAAAAGGCAGCACTCTTTCCTCCAATTAAAATTTCTCTCTGAATAATATCGAAACTCTCCTCCACCGGCAGCATCTGATTCATATATTTTACATTTTCTTTTTTTTCAGGAAACACTTTCATCTTATTCGTCATACATTTCAACCTCATCTTCTACAAATTCCACAGCAAATGCTTCCTTATTAGTATGGCTGATAAGACTTCTTTGCATACAAAAAGGACAGGTTTTTCAAAACCCATCCTGTATTTTTATTTTTTCTGTTCGTAATTGTATTTTTACTTCTGTGATGTACTGCCAAATCCACCATTTCTTACTGCTGTCACATCATCATCCATCGTAATTCCATACTCAACAAAAATCCCTTGCATAAATCCACTTCCTGCTTCCAATTCCACTGTCTTATTTTCATTAGAATCATTTGTAATCTTTGCAAATATGTGCCCTTCATTGTCAGAATAAAAATAATCACTATCTATAATTCCAACTGTATTGTTTAACTGAAGACGGTACTTAAAACCAAGCCCACTTCTTGGATAACATTTTAAGACCCAGTTTTCCTGCATTTCCACACGAATCCCTGTTGGAATTTTGACCGTTTTTCCCGGTGCAAGTACAATTGGAACCGGTGTGTAAAAATCATATCCGGCGGATCCTGATGTTGCACGTTTCGGAAGCTTAATCGACTGATAGATTTCCTGTAATTCTCCTTCATTCATTTTTCCAAAGGTATCCTGGAAACCTTCTGCGAATTGTTCAAAACTTACTTTATGAAACTGTGCAATTCTCTTAGCCATGATTTTTCTCCTTTTCCCTTTCAAGACTCGCCCGGAACTCATAAGTTTTAATTGCCACACTCAACACTGATTTTATTGAACAATGTAAGGATATCATCTATCTCCATCGCTTCTTTTTCTTTATCCTTCTTATCTAGTATGATGTGACCGTTATGCATCATCACAAGACGATTGCCATATTCGACTGCATAACGAAGATTATGAGTTACCATAATCGTAGTCAATTGTTTTTCTTTTACAATTTTATCTGTCAGCTGCATAATCAGCTCTGCTGTTTTGGGATCCAATGCTGCTGTATGTTCATCCAGAATGAGAAATTCAATTGGTGTCATCGTAGACATCAAAAGCGCCATTGCCTGTCTCTGACCTCCGGATAAAGAACCGACTTTTACATCCAGCTTATCTTCCAGACCAAGTCCAAGTTGTTCGAGCTGTTCCCTGTAATATTCTATACGAGCCTTATTCGTTCCACATCTCAAGCCATAAAGCTTTCCCTTATTATCCGCAAGAGCCATATTTTCCAAAATTGTCATGCTTGGGCATGTGCCCATAGAAGGGTTCTGATAGACACGGCCAATTCTTTTATTTCTCTTATATTCTTTCTCTTTTGTGATGTCTGTATCTCCAATCAGAATCTGTCCGGATTCTACCGGAATACTACCACAAATAATATTCAGCATAGACGTTTTTCCTGAACCGTTACTACCTACAACAGAAAGGAATTCACCTTTTTCAATACTTAGATTAAAATCTTGAAAAAGACACATCTCATTTACTGATCCTACATTATAATACTTTGAAATTCCTTTTAAATCAAGCATTTCCTTTCACCTTCTTCTTTCCACTTGTGCTGATCACAAGCACGATCAGGAATAAAATTGCTGTAATAAGCTTCATTGCCTGTGGTTCAAAGTTACGGATTGCCACTGCCACACATGCTTTATAAATAATTGAGCCAACCAGAACTGCTGTCGTTGTCTTTACAAATGAAATCTTTTTAAAAATACTTGTTCCGATGATCACACTTGCAAGTCCTATGACCATAGCTCCTGTTCCCATAGATATTTCAAATACACGCTCTTCTTGAGCAAACATACATCCCGCCAGTGCAACCAGTCCATTCGAAATCGCAAGTCCAAGTATTTTTACATTCCCTTGATCTTTTGCAAGTGAAGTTACAAGCACATGATTATCTCCTGCTGCCCGAAGCAGATAGCCTGATTTCGTCTGCATATAAAGGTCTAGAAGAACCTTACATACTACAGTCAGAGCAAAAATAATAAGTAATGTTGTATATGGTTTTATTCCCGCCGGAAGTCCGTTTATGAAATCATTTTTAAAAATGCTTTGCTGCGAAAATAATGGTACGTTTGCAGTCCCGGCTATGTAAAGATTTAATGTCCACAAAGCTGTCATCACAATAATTCCGGAAAGAAGATCTCGCACTTTGCATTTTACATGGATCAGACCAGTACAGATTCCTGTCAGCGCACCTGCTACAAATGCCAATGGAAGTGTCAGGTACGGATTTACTCCTCTTGTAATAAGGGCTGCCGTCACAGCTGCTCCCAACGGAAAACTTCCGTCTACTGTCAAATCCGGAAAATCCAGTATTTTATAGGTAATGTAAAGTCCCAATGATAAAATTCCATAGATAAGACCTTGTTCTAATATGGTCACAATAAGATTCATGTAAAATGCCCCCGTTTATTTGCTTTGTGTGATCTCGTTAAATTCTTCTACTGCATTATCTGAAAGATCTGCCGGAATTGTAATTCCAAGATTTTCTGCTACTTTGTTATTTACATAAAAGCCTGGTGTTGTAATCGTCTCAAATTTGATTTCTGATGCTTTTTTCTCACCCTTTAATACTTGAGCTGCTATCTTCCCTGTCTGCTTTCCAAGTGCAATGTAATCAATTCCCTCTGCTGCAAGACAACCAATTTTCACCTGCTCGATTTCACTTCCAAATACCGGTATTTTCTTCTCATTCGCTTTTTCAAGAATTGTCGGAAGTGAAGCCACGACCGTATTATCTGTCAGGTTCGTGATGCAATCTGCTTTACTTAATAGATCATCTGCTGCAATCGCTACGTCCGCAGTTGTTGTAATTCCTTTTGTTACAAGCTCGAAATCATATTTTTTTACCAGATTCTCATATTCTTTTATCGCAGATACAGAATTCGCTTCACTTGTTGTATACATAATTCCGATTGTTTTTGCTTTTGGAAGCATCTGACGGATCATTTTCAATTGTTCTTCTACCGGAAGCTTATCAGAAGTTCCTGTCACCTCTCCGACTGCATTTCCATCTTCATCTGCAAGCTCTGCCGCAACCGGATCTGTCACTGCAGTATATATAACCGGAATTCCTGCATCCATTGCTGCATTGTACGCACTCTGAGCACTCGGTGTTGCAATTGCACAGATCAGATCTACTTTATCAGATACAAAACTATCTGAAATCTGACTGGCCGTTCCCATATCTGCTGCCGCATTTTTAGTATTTACCGTCAAGTTCTCACCTTCCTTAATTCCCTCTTCTTCCAGTCCTTCTAAAAATCCCTCTCTGCAATTATCCAGGGAACCATGCTCAGCAAACTGCTCAATTCCGATCGTATAACTTTTCTTTGCATCACTGCTTTTGTCACTTTTAGTGTCTGCACATCCTGTCAATAACGCTGTCATCATTACTCCTGTTAATAATCCTGCTACTAATCTTTTCTTCATTGCTTTTTCTCCTTTTTTCTATTTTTTTGCTCACAACCTGCATTTTGCCAGCTGATTGTCACTTGTTAGGAGAGAAAATATTCTGAGGGATTTTGCAAAAAGAAAACCGCCTCAAACAAAATGTTTGAGGCGGTAATATTATCTATTATCGCGGTACCACTCAACTTGACGTAATGTCCACTTTTCTCATGTACTAACATACACTCCTGATTGATAACGGGTTCGGTTCCCGACAAACCATAATCTTCTTTGCTTAGAATTTCCGGCTGCCCTCGAAAGTCCATTCAATCATCCACTTGGTACGACAATCACACCACCTGTCGCTCTCTGAAACCTTGTCAGATCATCTACTCCTCTTTCTCAACGGTTTTAACAAGCTATACTTTAACTTGATAAACCGATTTTGTCAAGCTCTTTTTTTAATTTTCTTTAGATTTCTGATAACTTACTGGGACAACACACGTATTTTCTGCCTCTTCATAAGCATTTTCATAAAAAAATTCTTGCGAATTTAAAGGTGCCTCATCTCCCGGCTGCAATCTTAAATATTTTCCATCAGAATTCAGTTCTCGCGCCTGAACATTATCGCTGAGCATTGTAATAAACATTTCATTCAAGCGAAGCTTCAGTTCCGGATTTTCAATTGGCGTCGCCACTTCAACTCTTCGAACTGTATTTCTCGTCATCCAATCTGCTGAACCTATATATACCTTCTGCCTCTCATCTTTTCCAAATATATATATTCTGGAATGTTCCAGAAAACGTCCCACAATACTGATCACCCGGATATTTTCTGTGTATCCCGGCACACCTGGAATCAGACAGCAGATTCCACGAATGACCATCTCTATCTTCACACCTGCCTGGGATGCTTCGATTAGCTTATCCATAAGCTTTCTGTCTGTAAGAGAATTCATTTTTACACCAATATAAGCATCTTCCCCTTTTCTTGCATGTCGGATTTCTTCTTCAATCATATCAAGCAATCGGTTTTGAAGACAATGTGGTGCTACAAGAAGCTTTTTGCTGACCTGAACGGCCTCTCCCATAAACAATGCCTGGAAAATTGCTGCTGCTTCTTCTCCTATTTCCTGATCATAAGTCATCAGTGACAGATCTGTATATAATCTGGCCGTCTTTTCATTATAGTTTCCTGTTCCAATCTGTGTATAATATTCAATTTTACCTTGTGTTTTTTTTGTAATCAAGCATAATTTGGAATGTACTTTATATCCATCCAGACCGTAAATCACAGTACAACCTGCTTCTTCCAGTCTTCTGGACCATTCGATGTTATTTTCCTCGTCAAATCTTGCTTTCAACTCTACAAGTACAAGCACGTCTTTTCCATTTTCAGCCGCATCAATCAGCGCCTCGACTACCTTGCTCTGCTTTGCGACACGGTATAAAGTCATCTTGATAGATACTACTTCTTCGTCATTTGCCGCCTCAGTAAGCATATCTAAAAATGGACGGATACTCTCATAAGGATAAGATAATAATTTATCTTTTTCCTTTATCTGCTCCAAAATTGATCTCTTCCCATCGAATTGACAGGATTTCTGCGGTATACGTCTTTTGTAAAATAACTCCGGACGATTTCTGAGTCTGTCCTGAATCTGAAATACAAAAGACAGATCCAGAGGTGAAGTCCCGCGAAATACATATTTTGTGTCCAAGTCCAGGTACTCGCATATCTTGTCTACAATATCTCCATCAAGTTCTCTGGAAAATTCCAGTCTGACTGGCAACAACCGTTTTCTCTGCTTAATAATATCAGCCATAAAATCTCGGTAATCCAAATCCTCATCATACAATGCATCTGCATCAATATCTGCATTTCTCGTAACACGAATCAGAGACTTTGCCTTCACAAAATAACCTTTAAATACTTTAGAAATAAAATGCAAAATAAGTTCCTCAGCAAGCATATATGTCTCTTCTTCTCCCGGAACCTGTACAAGTCTTGGGAATACTCCTGAATTACATGGAATAATTCCAAGTTTTTCTTTTCCGTTTTTCTTCTCTAGCACAACTGCTGCATAGATACCCTTATTTTTCAAAAACGGAAATGGCTGTCTCTTTCCGACAACAATCGGTGAGATAAGTGGTGCAATCTGTGCATCAAAATACTGCTCGAGATATTTTCCTTCTTTTTTACCGATTTTTCGAAAATCTACCAGACGGATTCCCATCTGAGCGATTTCATCCATCAAATTCTCATACACAGCATCTTTTCTACGATTCAGCTTTGCAACTTGTGATAAAATAGCACGAAGCTGTTCTTTTGCTGTCATTCCTGTCTTATTATCTTTTTGATTTTCTGATAAAATCATCTGATCCATCAGGGTTCCAACACGAACCATAAAAAATTCATCCAGATTGCTCTGATAAATAGATGCAAATGTCAGTTGTTCACAGAGCGGCGTCAACTCACTCTCTGCCTCTTCCAACACTCTTTCATTAAACTTAAGCCAAGATAATTCCCTATTCATAAATATCGTATCTTTTGCCATTTTCTTAGATTTCCTCCCTAGCAAATGCTGTAAATTCATTCAAATCTGCCTGCGCAAGCACCGCATCTGCAATATTTACACAGCAATTCCCCATTCTTCCGATATTCTGCAGGACCCGGTTAAATGGCGCAGTCAGTTTTCCGGAACATTTTCCTTTGCCAACTCGTTCCACATGAGATTTGCCCATATGTATCGTAAGATTCAGAACCTTTTCCTTTTTCTTTACAATCTTCTTCGCATTCTCCGTACTTCCTGTCATAAGAACCTGTATTGCTTCCCGGTACATACCCTGAATCTGTTCCAAGCTCTTACTCAAATCGCGCATAGCCTCTTTTGAATATTTATATTTCTGTTCTTTTTTCTCTCGAACCGACTCAGCAACTTCCATGCTCAAACTATTGACACGCTCTACGTCGCCAAGCATATACAAAAGTCCTGCCGCCTGTGATGTCTGTCCTTCTGTCAATGTTCCGGAAGAAAACATATTTGTAAGATACTCACTGATCTGCTCTGTCAGTTTTCCAACTGTATTTCCTTGATTCATCACATCTTCTAATTGTTCTTCTGTTTCTTCTTTTACAAGATCTATCAATTTTTGCAACGTTTCTCCTGCCATCTCGCTGCATCTTGTAATTTCTTTCTTTGCAAGACTAAGTGCAACTGTCGGCTGTCCAATGAGCTTATCATCCAAAAACTGCGGAAGTGATGGCGACTTTTTCTCACTCGTTTTTGCTTCTGGAATAATTTTCATAACAATCTTTACCATAAGCCAAATTAACGGAACCCAGATCAATGTCATCACAACATTAAACGATGTATGTGCATTTGCAATCTGTCTGGATATCACCTGAATCTCCGGTCCTTTCGGCGAGATCATCTGAATAACATGTGCAAACGGTTTGATAAGCCAGATGAAAATACATGCTCCGGACAAATTAAAAATACAATGTGCGACTGCCGTTCTCTTTGCATTTCTTGGCTGTCCAATGCTGGCAAGAAGTGCCGTGATCGTAGTTCCGATATTATCTCCCAAAAGAATCGGAATTGCACCACTAAGCCCCAGAATACTAGTTACTCCGTCTGGTCCTGCCTGAGCCGCAAAGTTCTGCAGCACTGCAATCGTTGCACTACTACTCTGCACGACCAACGTCATCATCGTTCCAACTAATACTCCAAGTATTGGCATATCCGCTACTTTTGCAATCAAATCTACAAAAAATGCACTGGATGCCAATGGTTTCATAACACTTCCCATTGTTTCAATTCCAAGAAAAAGTAATCCGAATGCGAAAATAGTCTGTCCAATGCTCTTCACTCTTTCTGATTTTACAATAAACGAAATCATAAAGCCGACAAATATAATGATATAAATATAATCGCTTAACTTAAATGCGATAATCTGTGCAGTCATTGTTGTACCGATATTGGCACCTAAAATAATAGAAATCGCCTGTGGAAGATTCATAAGTCCGGCACTGACGAATCCAATCGCCATAACAGTTGTCGCACTACTACTTTGAAGCACTGCTGTTGTAAGTGCTCCTGCAAGCACACCCAGAACCGGATTCTTTGTAAGAAGTGCAAGAATCGTCTTCATCTTCTCGCCGGCTGCTTTCTGCAGGCATTCGCTCATCATATTCATGCCATATAAAAATATCGCAAGGCCACCCAACAGACCAAATACGATTTGTAATTTTTCATTCATCCTTGAATTCTCCTTATCCTTTACTCATGATTAACAACTAATATATTTCTCCTTATTGCCAAAATTAGTGTAACGTATCATCGTAAAATCTATGTTAAGTCAAATGTTAAATGTATGTAAAATAATAATCCATAAAAAAAGTAGTTGTTTTCACCATAATATTTAGTGAAAACAACTACTTTTTTCCCCAATTGTTTTGCTAATTACAAGCTTGTTTCGACAGATAGTAAACCATCGCATCGATCAATTCTGTATTAGTCGGACATTTATGCAAATCATATCCAAGAATATGTTTGACGAGTTCCCGATTACTCAGCCAACACTTTTCTACGACTGTTCTAATCCCACACTCAATCGCATAAGGAGTTACTTGATAACGCCTGGCGAGTTGTGGATAAATGTCCTTTGTAATGCGAAATGGTTCCTCTTCAAGCTGCAATGCCAGTTCAATCGCATCAGGCAGATAGAAGTATCCTTTATACTTCGAAGTCACCCTGCACATCCGCAAGATCTCAACCATTGTATCCATTTTAGAACCTCCCAAAAAACATACTATATATTATTATCATATTTTAGGGTGATTTGCAACAAACAGCTGAGACATCAATTCTTCCGTTATTCAGCATTTACCTATTGTTCCGAGCTTCTTAATAAACTGGGCAGACGATTATCTTAATAGACGCATTACAGAATTAAATCATGAAACAATCCGTCAGCAATAGGATAAAGCTTCTCTTGAAAAGACTGTATCAGTAATCCATGAACTGCAGCAGGATAAAGAAAAGCACACCTAAAGGGATTTTCCCTTTAAGTGTGCTTCTATTCTTATTTACTTTTTCTATCGAACCCATCATAATGCGTCCACATACGAACAATTTTTACTGTTCCTTCGTATTCTACTGAATCAACCACTACTGATTCATCATAAACTTGATATGCTAATCTGTGCTGAATATTAATCCTTCTCGAATAAAGACTTTCTAAATTTCCAACAAGACCTTCATATGGTGGTAGGGTCTGAAATGGATTTTCTCTCAAAACTTCTATAAGCTTTTTTGCTTTAGAGTCCAATCTTGCACATTTTAATTTTTTTGCATCTTTCACCGACTGTTTATCAAATAAAATACGGTACATAAATTTTTACCATTCTATTTCATCTTCTGTCAGACAATCCTCTAATGAAGATTCCTTGCCTTGTATTAAGGATTCAGTCATTCCAGGAATTGAATTCAAATATACTGTTTCTTGAATTGAATTCCAATCATCCTCTGAAATAAGGATTGCATTCCCCTTTTTACTAACAATCAAGGTAGGATCACTATAACGATTGACATTTTCAACAAGATTATATAGTTCCTTTCTTGCATTTGTAATATTAATTGCTGTCATAGTTCAACCTCTTTGCCATATAACCGGCTATGCTTTCTTTTCTTCTCTGTTTTATTCTTTGTCTTTTCTGTTCTTTGATTTTTCTTATCCGTTCTGTTCTCTGTTTTTTGTTTTTCTAATCTTTATCTTGTGCGCTTATTAGATATCTATAGTATAGCGTACGTCAATATATTTGAGATTAGATATTTTAATTATTTTATCTTCTTTTCTATATTTACTCTCCATGTATGATGCTAATTCCATATCATAATCTGTTACAGTTCCCTTTTTCTTTAAATGTTCAAGTTTAGAAAAGTCCTCTTTTTTTCTGCATCAAGTCTTCTTTTTCTTGTATAAATGACATATACTTCCACTATCCTGTTCGCTTCTACACTGATTAATAATCATCATATTTACAGTGCAACAATTGACAAGCTATGAAAGAACAAACCTCTTAATACTACTACGATAAATGATTTGTGGCGTAACCTTACGCCATTTTTGTAAGAAAATATAAGAAATTATAACATTTTACATCATTTTACTATATCTGCTCCACCCTTCTGAAACTGCGTAAACGCCTCCAAATCCGGCGTTCCGTCCAGGTCATACGGTGTTACCTGATAAACGTAGTAATTGAGCCAGTTCGTATATAAATTATTTGCCTGAGCTCTCCAGGTAAGAAGCGGACGATTATCCGGATTATCATCCGGATAATAATTCTTCGGAATATCTATCGGAAGACCCTTTCCCAAATCTCTTTTGTATTCCTGATCCAATGTCATGCGGTCATACTCTGGATGACCCATAACAAAAATCTGACGTCCATCTTTCGCCATAGAAAGAAATGCTCCTGCTTCATCTGATTCTGCCAGAATTGTAATCCTGTCATCCGCACGGAGTTTCTCAATCGGCACATCCGTATGTCTGGAATGCGGTGCAAAAAAGACATCATCAAATCCACGGACAAGCGGTATCTTACGATTCAAAACACGGTGCTCAAATACTCCAAACAACTTATGATCGAGCTGCTCTTTTTCAATACCATAATGATAATAAAGCCCTGCCTGAGCTCCCCAGCACAAGTGAATCGTAGACATAACATGTGTCTTTGTCCACTCCATAATCTCCTTTAATTCTTCCCAATAGTCAACTTCTTCAAACGGCATCTGTTCTACTGGCGCTCCGGTAATAATAAATCCATCGAATTTTTGATTTTTTATATCTGCAAATCTTTCATAAAATTTATTCAGATGACTCGATGAAGTATTCTTAGATTCATGACTGGATACGGCCACAAATGTAACATCAATCTGAAGCGGTGTATTGGACAAAGATCTTAAAATCTGCAACTCTGTCTCTTCCTTTAAAGGCATCAAATTCAGCAGACCGATTTTAATCAGTCGAATGTCCTGATGCGTAGCACGATGTTCATCCATCACAAATATATTTTCCCTTTCCAGTATCTCTTTTACCGGAAGATCATTCTGTACACGAATTGGCATATTTTTCCCCTCTTTTACTTGTTATTTTCCTTCTCTGTCTGTTCTTCGGAATGAATATAAGCCCCTTCAGAGTCTACATAACTCCGCTCATCATAATACTCTGATTTGACTGGTAATTTCTTTTTCTTTAATTTATTCTCCAAAATCATATCTACAATATAATAAATCACTGCAAATGTCGGAACTCCCATGACCATACCGACGAATCCGAACAATCCACCGCCAAGCAAAATAGATGTCACAACCCAGAATGCTGACAGTCCCGTGGAATTTCCGAGAATCTTTGGTCCCAATATATTTCCATCAAACTGTTGTAATATAAGAATGAATATTACGAAATATACTCCTTTCATCGGATCTTCCAATGCAATCAGTATTGTACTTGGAATTGCCCCTATATATGGTCCGAAAAATGGAATGACATTTGTCACACCTACGATTACACTAATCAACATCGTATATGGCATTTTTAATATAGTCAAACCAATAAAACACAGTATTCCGATGATCAATGAATCCAAAATCTTGCCAATAACAAAGCCTCCAAAAATCGCGTTGCTCTTAGTCGTGATATGTAAGACCATGTTGGCACGATCTGCACGCAGTAATGCATAAACTGCCTTTTTACACTGACGAGCAAAAATTTCTTTGCTATAAAGTATATAAACAGATACAATGATACCGATCAGCATGTTAAAAATCTCACTAATGACATTAAAAATACCCACTGTTAAGTTAGACATCAGGCTATTTACCTGAGTCATGAGATCTGTACGAAGCCAGTTCGTCAGCATTGTCGTTCCTTCTTCCAATGCATTTTTTAATATCGCGACTGTCGTAGTATCTTCCAATTCAATAGAATTAATCTTTTCCAATGCATCATTAACCTGTTTCGGCAATGTCATTACCATATTACGGATACTTCCATAAAGCTCCGGTATCAACATATTCAATAACACAACTATTAATACGATCAATATAATCAGCGATACAAATATCCCGACACTTCTGGATATCTTTTCTGCATTCTCTGGTTTTTTCATCCGTTCTTGAAGTTTCGGAATGAGATATGCATCCACTCTTTTTACAATTGGATTTAAAAGATAGGCAATTACACAACCGTATAATACTGGTTTTAACACATCCAGTATTTTAAATATCACATCTGATATATGACCCAGCCTAAGTAATGCAAAATAAAAAAGAATACATGCCGCAACAATTACAAATACTGTCATTCCCCGGTTGATCTGCTGGCGTATTCTGGATGGTCTGCGCACACCAATCTGTGGTGCTTCTTCATAATAAGCCTTTTCTCGTTCTTTTTTTCTTTCTTGGTTTTTAATCTCTATATTGCCCATTTATTTTTCTTCTTTCCTAAGATGTATAATTATTATACCCTCAGAAATATACCCAGTCAACTGCCAACATTGAAAGAAAATCGAAGATTTTTGTCCAATTATTTCCATAGAAAAAGAGAGGTCGCCCTCTCTTTCTTATCATTTTATTATTTTTAATGACAACCGCAACAAAATGTCGCACACTCCGTCTGCTGGCAGCAGCGGGCATCTCCGCCTTCCATACTGATCTTGCCGGCATGACAATGACACTGTTCATTATACATACATTCTGTTGCCTTACAGTCAATCTCACTCTTCGGTGATGCTTCTTTCATCGTGTTACTATAACTGTTGCTATCTTTTCTTTCTTCGAAACTGTCACAACAAGTATCTTCTGACTTTCTTGCAGAATTTCCCGCCACCTTAATACTATCAAGACAACAATAATAATTCTGATTATGCAGACACGTCTGCACTGTACATCTTAATTCTGGCATAATGCTACCTCCTTTTCTTCGAACATAGCTTATTATGCCCGTACATTCAAAATTTATACTACTATTTATCTGTTATTTTCTCCAAAAGAAAGAAGCGGCATAAAACCGCTCCTTTCAAATATTTTTATTTTTCTTCTTTTACAACTTCACGTTTTACTCTGTCTGCAATTTCTTTCTGGATATCTGTAATAAATGTATCCAAAGCTTTCTGTCCTTCGTCTCCTGCGAAACGACTTCTTACAGAAACGAGATTTGCCTCCTGCTCTTTCTCACCTACAACGAGCATGTATGGAATCTTCTGCATCTGAGCCTCACGGATCTTGTATCCGATTTTCTCTGCTCTGGAGTCAATCTCAACACGAACACCTGCTGCATTTAATCCATCAAATACCTTCTGCGCATAATCCATATATTTGTCAGAGATTGGAAGTACTTTCACCTGTACCGGAGCTAACCATGTTGGGAATGCTCCTGCAAAATGCTCGATCAGAATTCCGATGAATCGTTCGATAGAACCAAATGCTACACGATGGATCATGATCGGACGATGTTTCTCTCCGTCAGCTCCTGTATACTCAAGTTCAAATCTCTGTGGCAACTGCATGTCTAACTGGATAGTTCCACACTGCCATGTTCTTCCGATTGAATCTGTCAGATGGAAGTCAATCTTTGGTCCGTAGAATGCTCCATCTCCTTCATTCACTACATAGTCAAGTCCAAGGTCATTAAGCGCTCCGCGAAGTCCTTCTGTTGCAAGTTCCCAATCTTCATCACTTCCCATACTGTCCTCCGGACGTGTAGAAAGTTCTACATGATATTTAAATCCAAACAGACTATAAACCTCATCAATAAGCGCTACAACACCTTTAATCTCATCACGAATCTGCTCTGGCATCATGAAGATATGTGCATCATCCTGTGTAAAACAGCGTACACGCATTAATCCATGTAACTGGCCGGATTTCTCATGACGATGTACAAGTCCAAGCTCTCCGACACGAAGTGGGAGATCTTTGTAAGAACGTGGTTCAGCTTTATATACAAGCATTCCACCTGGACAGTTCATTGGTTTAATAGCAAAATCCTCTCCGTCAATCTGTGTTGTATACATATTTTCTTTATAGTGATCCCAATGTCCGGATGTTTCCCAAAGGTGTCTGCTTAATATGATTGGGGTAGATACTTCTACATATCCTGCTTTTTTGTGAAGCTCTCTCCAGTAATCAAGCAATGTATTTTTTAATACCATTCCTTTTGGAAGGAAGAACGGGAATCCCGGTCCCTCTTCACACATCATGAAAAGTCCCAGCTCTTTTCCGAGTTTTCTGTGATCACGTTTTTTAGCCTCTTCTAACATTGTCAGATATTCATCCAACTGTGCTTTTTTCGGATAAGAAATACCATAGATTCTTGTAAGCATCTTATTCTTTTCATTTCCTCTCCAATATGCACCTGCAAGACTTGTAAGTTTAATTGCTTTTACTGGTTTTGTAGTCATCAGATGAGGACCTGCACATAAGTCAACAAATTCTCCCTGCTGATAGAAGCTGATTTCTTCATCTTCCGGAAGATCTTCGATCAACTCTACTTTGTATGGTTCCTCTTTTTCTTTAAAGTACGCAATAGCTTCATCTCTTGGCTTTGTAAATCTTGTAATTTCAAGATCTTCTTTTACAATCTTCTTCATCTCTTTTTCAATTTTTTCAAGATCTTCTGCTGTAAATGGAGTCTCACGATCCAAGTCATAGTAGAATCCATTTTCGATAGATGGTCCAATTGCAAGCTTTGTCTCAGGATAAAGTCTCTTGACTGCCTGAGCCAGAATATGAGATGTAGTATGGAAAAATGCTCCTTTTCCCTCTTCATTGTCAAATGTTAAAATCTCTACTTCGCTGTCTTCATCTACAACTGTACGCAGGTCAACCAATTCCCCGTTCACTCTTGCGGATGTTGCTACTCTTGCAAGTCCTTCGCTAAGATCCTTTGCAATGTCAATAACTGACATGCTGTGTTCATACTCTTTTACAGAGCCATCTTTTAATGTGATCTTCATGTTATTTATCCTCTCTCTTCTTTATTAATGATTTCTTTTTTTCTTTATATAACTTTACCCCATTCTCAAATGCTTCATTGAGTTCCGGGAAAGATTTTCGAAGTACCAGCGGTCTTCCGGTCTTATCTATAAAACAATGCTTACTTGTCCCACGACAATGTACCATTCCGGTTCTATCATCTTTTACCTCATAACCAACTGTTAATTTAATGCCATTATATTCTGTAATAAATGCGTCAATACTGACTGTATCTCCATAATAGACCATTCTCAGATAATCTGCTTCTACAGAAAGAATCGGACTGATGATTCCCTGTTTTTCCAAATCCGAAAAACCTACTCCCATATAATCTAAAAGATCATTTCTGGCCTCTTCAAACCAGCGGATATAATTGGAATGATGTACGATTCCCATCTGATCTGTCTCATAATTCTGTACTTTGTGAATATATTTATTCCAGTTATTTTTCTGTTCACTCATCTTAATGTTTCTTATTGCTTTCCTGTTTTATTTTACTCTTGGAAAATCCGGATGTTCTCCCGACCAGCCCGCCGGCTGCATAGAATCGATCCGATACATATCCTCCTTTTCAATCTCAAAATCAAACACCTGGTAATTTTCCGTCATACGCTCCTTTGTTGAAGCTTTTGGAAGCGGGATAATCTGCCGCTGAATTGCATATCGAAGACAAATCTGTGCCGCTGATTTTTTATATTTTTCTGCCAACTCCATTAACAATGGATGCTGCAGTACTCTCTGTCTTCCAAGTGGTGACCATGCCTGTACATAAATGCCCTTTTCCTGACAATATCGAACGGTTGCTTCCTGTGTGAATCCCGGATGGAATTCAATCTGATCTACCATCGGTATAATCTCACAATTCTGAATCAGATTTTCCAAATGATGTGGGAGAAAATTGCTGACTCCAATTGCCTTCACTTTACCTTCTCTATATAATTCCTCCAGACCTTTCCAAGTCTGAACATCTAATTCTTTCCATTCTTTATACCCTGGTTCAGGAAGTGGCCAATGAATCAGATAAAGATCTAAATAATCAGTTCCAAGTTTTTCTAATGATTCTGCAAATGCTTTTTTCACTTCCTCATATCCCATCTGTGTCTTCCAGGCCTTTGATGTCAGAAAAAAATCTTCTCTTGCGATTCCGGATTCTTTGATCGCTTTTCCTAACGCCTCTTCCGTCTCATAAAATGATGCTGTATCAAAATATCTATATCCTGCTTCTATCGCAGTTTTTATAATCAGCTCATTATTTCCCTCTGCTGCCTTGTAAGTTCCATATCCCATACATGGAATTTTTACACCACCTGGCAATTCATAACAATCTTTCATTGATTCCATAAGTTCACCTTCCTGACTGAATAATAATGTTTTTGTAAGAAATGAATTTTCCTATGAAAGAACAAAGAATGTGCCTCGGCACATTCTCGCGCTGAGCGCGGTCGCTTGCGACATAATTCTTATTCGCGCGAGTGCGCATCCTGCCGGAGGCTTTTTGTATAATAGGAAATGCAATTTCCTATTATACAAAAAATCCCTTACAGCATATATGCTGTAAGGGACGAGTTCACTTTTCTCGCGGTTCCACCCTGCTTGATCTGACTAATATATAACAATCAGACCCTCTTCGTTGCTGACTATAACGGAGTCACCGGACTGCTTTACAGCCACTCAGAGGTAGTCTTCAGAAGGTTCTGTCGATAAGAAGCTCTCAGC
>CAKRCL010000016.1 GCA_934307335.1 uncultured Dorea sp.
TTGTGACCTTGGGTGACAGAAGAATCCGTATTTGCCGAGAGCTTACGAAAAAGCATGAGACAGTCTTTGCAACAACGATTAGTGCTGCAGTAACATATTATAAAGAACAGGAACCGAAAGGGGAATGTGTGCTGGTCATTGAAGGTAAGAGCCGTCAGGAGCAGATTGAAGAAGAGCGCCAGAAATGGGAAGAAATGTCTATTCAGGAGCATATGGATCATTATATGGATCAGGGTATTTCAAAAAAAGAGGCAATGAAGATGGTCGCAAAAGACCGGGGAGTTGGAAAAAGAGATATTTATCAGGCATTATTATAAAAAGGGGTTGAGCATATGGCAAGTCTGACTTTAAAGCATGTAGATCGAGCATTTCCAAATGGATACGAGGCTGTAAAGGATTTGAATTTTCAAATTGATGACGGAGAATTTGTGATACTGACAGGGCCATCCGGCAGCGGTAAGAGTGCAGTTATGCGCATGATCGCAGGTCTTGATGAAGTGAAAAGCGGAGAAATCTGGATCGGAGACAAATTGGTGAACAGCCTACCGCCGGAAGAACGAGGAATAGCCATGATTTTCCAGAATTATACGGTGTATTCAAGGATGACTGTTCTGGAAAATGTGGAATTGGGGCTCAGACTCCGTGGTGTAGAAGAAAAAGAAATCGGAAGACGGACAATGGAAGTTATGGAGCTTCTGGATATTGTGGATGTACGTCATAGTAAAGTGAAGAGCTTGTCAGATCTGTGGAAGCACCGGACAGCACTGGCGCGTGCTATGATCCTGAATCCGGATCTGCTTCTTATGGATGAGCCACTTCGAAATGTCAGTCCGGAGTTTCATAATCAACTGCTCCAGGAGCTGTTGGAATTACAGGAGAGAACCGGTGTTACGATACTATATTCTACGAGAAATGTAGGAGAGATGGCACTTTTGGGAAAACGAAAAGTGATGGTGTAAGAATAAGACTGAATAAATGGTTGGACATACTTCATATGATGTGCTAATATATACATGTATACAATCTGGAAATAATCATAATTATGTAAATGATTATGATTGCAAGTAATCAGGAGGACTAGACATGGTGAAATTATATGATGGTGGTGCATATCTGGTAAATGGCACTGAGATCATTACAGACGAGGCAGAAGTAAAGGCAAAGACAGGACGTGAGGTATCTAAGGAGGAGGCCAGAACTCAGACAATGGCTTATGGAATCTTAGATGCGCATAATACATCAGGCAATATGGAGAGACTGCAGATCAAATTTGATAAGCTGACATCTCATGACATTACATTTGTCGGAATTATTCAGACAGCGAGAGCTTCCGGGCTTGAGAAGTTCCCGATTCCGTATGTTCTGACGAACTGCCACAATTCACTTTGTGCGGTCGGTGGTACGATTAACGAAGATGACCACATGTTTGGACTGACATGTGCGAAAAAATATGGTGGAGTCTATGTGCCACCTCATCAGGCAGTTATCCATCAGTTTGCCCGTGAGATGCTGGCAGGCGGCGGTAAGATGATCCTTGGATCCGACAGCCATACCCGTTATGGAGCACTTGGAACGATGGCTATGGGTGAAGGTGGACCGGAACTTGTAAAGCAGCTTTTGAACAAGACCTATGATATCAAGATGCCGGGAGTAATTGGAATTTATCTGGACGGAGAGCCAATCAAAGGTGTTGGACCGCAGGACGTTGCACTTGCAATTATCGGTGCAACATTTGCAAATGGTTATGTAAACAATAAAGTTATGGAATTTGTCGGACCGGGTGTGGAGAAGTTAAGTGCAGACTTCCGTATCGGAATCGATGTTATGACAACGGAGACAACATGTCTGTCTTCCATCTGGACAACGGATGATAAGATAAAGGAGTTCTATGAGATCCACGGCAGAAGTGAAGATTACAAAGAACTGAACCCTGGAGCCGTTACATATTATGATGGTATGGTCTATGTGAACTTAAGCGAGATTCGTCCGATGATCGCGATGCCGTTCCATCCGTCAAATGTATATACGATTGACGAAGTGCGTAAGAATCTGAAAGATGTAGTTCACGATGTAGAGCAGAAAGCACTTGTAAGTCTCGATGGTGCTGTGGATTATTCTCTGCAGGATAAGATTGTTGATGGAAAACTTTATGTAGATCAAGGAATCATCGCAGGATGTGCCGGTGGTGGATTTGAAAATATCTGTGCAGCAGCGGATATCATAAAAGGGCACTATATTGGCTCAGATGAATTTACATTTAGCGTATATCCGGCAAGTACACCGATCTATATGGAACTTGTGAAAAACGGTGCAGTTGCGGATCTTATGGAAGCAGGAACGATTGTAAAAACAGCATTCTGCGGACCATGCTTTGGAGCCGGAGATACACCGGCTAATAATGCATTTTCTATTCGCCACTCTACAAGAAACTTCCCGAACCGAGAAGGTTCCAAGCTTCAGAGTGGACAGATCGCATCAGTTGCACTTATGGATGCCCGTTCAATTGCAGCAACAGCAGCAAATAAAGGTTTCCTGACACCTGCAACAGATTTGGATGTGGAATACAAGGGACAGAAATATCACTTTGACCAGAAGATTTATGCAAATCGTGTGTTTGACAGTCACGGAGTAGCAGATCCGGGTACAAAGATCAAGTTTGGACCGAATATTAAAGACTGGCCGGCAATGTCAGCACTTCCGGAGAATCTGGTATTAAAAGTCGTATCTGAGATTCATGATCCGGTTACAACGACAGATGAGCTGATTCCATCAGGAGAAACATCTTCTTACAGATCCAATCCACTTGGACTGGCAGAGTTTGCACTTTCCAGAAAAGATCCTGCATATGTAGGACGTGCAAAGGAAGTGCAGAAGGCACAGAAAGCAATCGAAGCAGGTGAATGTCCGTTAGATGTATTGGAAGAATTAAAACCGGTCATGGCAAAGATCCAGGAGAAATATCCGGAAGCAGGAAAAGGAAATATCGGAGTTGGAAGTACAATATTTGCAGTAAAACCAGGAGATGGTTCCGCAAGAGAACAGGCAGCTTCTTGTCAGAAGGTGCTCGGTGGCTGGGCGAATATTGCAAATGAATATGCGACAAAAAGATATCGCTCCAATCTGATCAACTGGGGAATGCTTCCATTTATCACAAAAGAAGACGACAAGAACTTGAGCTTTAAGAATAGTGATTATATCTTTGTACCGGAAATCAGAAAAGCAGTTGAAAACAAAGATGCAGAGATCAAAGCTTATGTAGTCAGAGATACACTGAAAGAAGTCACATTTACACTGGGAGATATGACAGACGCAGAAAGAGAGATTATTCTTAAAGGTTGTCTGATCAATTATTACAAGGGTTAGATAATCCTTGTAATAAGGCAAAGATAGTAAGGAAAAATCCGGTGGAGTCGGAAGATTCATGTTGACTCACAGTGAACAGGATTTGTATAATTGAATAAAAGTTTCAGATAAACTATAAAAGGCGGCACTTATGAAAAAAAGTGACGCCTTTTTGTAACACTTGGGGCATTTCCGGACTCTTATATATAAAGAAGTGCAGGTGCTTTACTTTTTTACATTGTTGAGGAGGATGGCATGCCAATCGTAAATTAAAAGGTAACGTGAGAGAAAAATAAGGAGGAAAAAGAATGAAATGTGATGCAAAAACATTTTCACATCTGTATGAGCAGGTCTATCAGGATCTCTATCGCTATGCGCTTTGCCTGATGCGAAATCCGCATGATGCGGAGGATGCAGTGAGTGCGGCGGTCTTATCGGCATATGAACATATACATAAGCTTCGAAATGAGGAAGCATTTAAAAGCTGGATTTTTAAAATCTTGACGAATGTGTGCAATAAAAAGCTTAAGAAAGCAGCGAAGGAACAAGAAAAAAATGTAGTGGAATTGTTTCCGGAAGGGGCGGGACAAAGCAGCCATGAAGAGGATATCGGGATGGCTATGGATGTGAGAAATGCATTTTTTATTCTTTCGGAAGAAGAACAGATAATTATAGGATTGTCTGTATTTGGCGGATACAACAGTACTGAGATTGGAAAATTACTGAGCCTGAAACCGGGAACTGTGCGTGTGAAACGAAGCCGCGCACTGGAAAAGATGGAATGTGTGTTGTGATGAAAGGAGGGCCATTTATGAATAAGAATGAGCAGGATATGATTCAGAAAATCAAAGAGAAATCAGAACAGATCTCGACACCGGAATCATTAAGTCCCAGACAGATAGAGGCAAAACTGGTGGGCAAGAAGAAAAAAATGTGGACTCCGGCAAGAATCGGTGGACTTGTTGCTGCATGTCTCGTGTTAGCAGCAGGTGTGGCGATGTATCAGAATTATTTTAAGAACAACGGTACGGGAACGGGTGGAGTATCTGCAAAAAGCAATGTGACGATCAGCGACGATACCCAGGTGGCGAGTGCATCGCAGTATAAGGATGTATATGCATATTTAGAGAAATATGAAAAAGAATTGAACAATGATAGTTTTATGCCGATAGACGGAGCGAGAACATTGGAACTGACAGAAGAGAAGACAGAAAGTGCGACAGCTGCTGATGCCGGGGCAACATCGTCTGCTGCTAAAGGACAGGAGAGTGGGGCTTCCTATTCAGAAACGAATGTGCGTCAGGAAGGTGTTGATGAAGGAGATATTGTTAAGACAGACGGTACATATCTTTATGTATTGAAGGATAAAAGTGATGAAATTGCTATTGTAGATACTCGCAATGACCAGATGAAGCAGGTGGGGGAGATTCAGGCAGAGAACATTTCAGAGATAGAGGAAATGTATCTGGATCAGGAACGAAACCAGTTGGTTGCAGTGTGCAATGGTTATGTTGGAGGAAGTCTTAACGATGATGATTATGCGTATGAATCCGACATCAATACAACAGCTGTGACTTATGATATCTCAGACCCGTCGGCACCAAAAGAAGTTGGAAAGGTGAGTCAGAGTGGATATTATCATTCTTCCAGAATAGTGGATGGATACTTGTATTTATTTAGTGATTATTATGTGCCATTTGGAGGAATTACAGAGGCAGAGCCAAGAACCTATGTGCCACTTGTAAATGATAATCTGATAAAAGAAACAGATATCTGTCTTCCTTCTATATCAAAGGCAAATATGTATTCCATCATCACCTCCGTATCACTGGAAAATCCAGATCAGACTGCACATAGTAAGGCGCTTCTTGCAGATTCCGGATCACTGTATGTGAGCAATCAGAATATTTACTTTTATGAAACCGTGTGGAATTATTATGGAAAAGAGGTTACAACAATCCGGAAAGTTTCTTATGAAAAGGGAGAGTTGACGGCCGGTCCACAGTGCAAATTAAAGGGATATATAAATGATTCATTTTCAATTGATGAATATAAAGGATATTTACGTGTCGTTGTGACAGAATCAAATACAAATAGTGTGTATATTTTGGATGAAGATTTGAAGGAGACCGGTTCAATCAAGAATCTGGCGAAGGATGAGCGCATCTATTCAGCAAGGCTTATGGGGGAAGTTGGATATTTTGTTACATTTCGAGAGACAGATCCATTATTCTCGGTAGATCTGTCAGATCCGAAGAATCCAAAGATTATCGGAGAGTTGAAGATACCGGGATTTTCGGATTATCTGCATCCTTATGGAAAAAATAAATTGTTGGGTATCGGTATGAATGTGGACGAGGACACATTGTCCACCGATGGCGTGAAACTGACCATGTTCGATATTTCCGATCCGGAAAATGTAAAAGAAGAACAGACATATGTTATTAAAAATGTCTACTATACGGATGTCTCTTATGATTATAAAGCAGCACTGGTGGATGTGGAAAAGAATCTGATCGGATTTGCTGCGGACAGTCAGGGTGGTCGTGAATATTATACATTTTCTTATGATGCCAATCGAGGATTTGAGTGTACGATGCATGAGGAAATCAATGGAAATAATATGCGGATCACAAGAGGAGTTTATATAGAAGATACGCTTTATGTAGTTCAGGGAAATATTATCGAAGCATATAGCCTGATAAATTATAAAAAAGTTGACGATATTATTTTGTAACATTTTTGTAACAAAATCTCGTATGTTTTTGACAATGTGACGGGTGTATGATAAACTTGTATTTGTAAAATTGTCAAAAAACTTGAGGTGAGAATATTGGATAAATATGAATATCGGGTAAAGACCGAGCAGATGCTCGAGTACTATGAAAAAAAGCAATTTAAAAAAGCAATGGAAATTGCAGATACAATAGACTGGCGAAGGGTAAAGAGCCCAACGATGCTTAATACAGTAAGCGAAATCTATGAGAATAATGGAGAGATACAAAAGAGCAGAGATACGCTTATGATCGCATTTGACAGAACACCGACCAGCAGAAAAGTTGTATATCGACTGGCGGTACTGGCACTTAAACTGCATGATCTGAATGAAGCATCAGATTGTTATGAAGAATTTGTAAAACTGGCACCGAAAGATCCGAATCAGTATATTTTGAAGTATCGGATTTTGAAAGCTCAGGGAGCAGATCTGTCGGAGCAGATTTCGGCACTGGAAGAATTTAAAAAAGCTGAATATATTGAAAAATGGGCATATGAACTTGCAAAGCTGTATCACGAAGCTGGTATGACTTCAAAGTGTCTGGAAGAATGTGATGATCTGATTCTTTGGTTCAGCGAAGGAAAATATGTATATCAGGCAATGGAACTGAAAATGAAATACAAACCTTTGACACCGCTTCAGCAGGAGAAATACGACAAGTATAAAGGGGTGCCAAAGAGAGAGCCTAATAAAGTCGCAGAGAAAAAGCCAGGGCATTCTGTGTTGAAGGGAGTAAAGAGTGTTCCGCAGGATACCGTTTCCATACCGAAAGAGCAGATCAAGGCTGCGCAGGAAGAAGCGGAAAAGCAAGAGTTAGACAGTGGAATTTCTGAGGCTTCAGATGGTCTGGATGTGACAAGGAGAATTCCGACCGAGGAGCTTGGAAAAGCACTTGAGGAGATGGAAGTAAAAGCTCAGACAGTTGCAGAAAGTCAACCGCAAGAGCAGACAGAGATTCCGGAAATGCCTGCAGAAGAGCAGATAGAGACTCCGGAAATGCCTGTAGAAGAGCAGACAGAGATTCCGGAAATGCCTGTAGAAGAACAGAACGAGATTCCGGAAATGCCTGTAGAAGAACAGGAAGAGACTCCGGAAGAGGCAAGTAATGTCAGAGAACTGGAGGGAATCCTTCAGAATGCAACAGAAGGACCGAAGAAGTCGATTACAACTGTTGTAAAAGGTGCAACATTGGAAGAAGCGCTGGCAAATGGCATGGCTATGGCAAGTGGAATTAATCCTGAAGATCAAAAGAAGATGGAGAAGAGAGAGGAAGAGCTTCGCATCGAAGGTCAGATGAAGATTGAGGATATCTTACAGGAGTGGGAAGAAAAGCAGAAACGAAATGCAGCAGCGATTGAAAAGCAGAAGGCAGAAGATGAAGAACGTCTGAAAAAAGAAAGAGAAGCATTGGAAGCAAAGCGTGAGGCTGAGAGACTGGAAGCTGAGCGACGTGAGGCAGAAGAAGTAGCAAGACGAAAAGCCGAAGAACAGGCAAGACGTGAGGCAGAAGAGAAAGCCCGTCGAGAAGCCGAAGAGCAGGCAAGACGCGAGGCAGAAGAGAAAGCCCGCCAAGAAGCTGAGGAGAAGGCAAGACGTGAAGCAGAAGAGAAAGCCCGCCAAGAAGCTGAAGAAGCAAGAAAAAAAGCATTACTTTCCGATGATATTCGCCAGTTAGTAGAGGAATTGGAAGATCGTGTAACAGCACAGGAAAAGGCAGAAGAGGAAGATTTCAATATTACAAAAGAGCTGGAACTTGCAAAAGCGGAAGGCGAATCTGTGGAAGAAGAAACGGTAGAACAGTTCTTGACAGAAGACGACTTGGACGATATGTCAGAAGAGATTTCAGAAGAACCTGAAGAGCTTCAAGAAGAAGTTGAAGAGATTTCAGAAGAAGATGCTGAAGAAACAGAAGAAGTTTTGGAAGAAGACGAGTTTGACTTAGAAGACGAATTTGATTCAGAAGATGAATTTGACTCAGAAGATGAGGTTGAATCAGAGACTGAGGCCGATGAAGAAGATGAAGAAGTTGAAGAGCCAGAAGTCGAGGCCGATGAAGAAGTTGAAGAGCCAGAAGTCGAGGCTGAAGAGTCAGAAGTTGAGGCTGAAGAGTTAGAAGTCGAGGCTGAAGAGCCAGAAGTCGAAGCTGAAGAAGAGGCTGAAGAGCCAGAAGTCGAGGCTGAAGAAGAGGCTGAAGAAGAGGCTGAAGAAGAGGCTGAAGAGCCAGAGGTTGAGGCCGATGAAGAAGATGTTGAAGAAGTCGAAGATTTTGCTGAAGAAATTCCGGATGGAGATGACACAGAGGATGATGATGACTTTAACATAGAATGGGATGAAATCCCAGATGAGGATGACGCAGAGGAAGACGACGATTTTGATATAGACTGGGATGAATTTCCGGATGAAGATGAAATCGACGAAGATGACTTTGATGTCGACTGGGACGAATTTTCAGATGGAGATGACGCAGAGGAAGACGACTTTGAGGAGGAAGATGATTTCGTAGAGGAAGACGACTTTGACGAGGAAGATGAGTTTGAGGAAGATGAGTTTGACGAGGAAGATGAGTTTGACGAGGAAGATGACTTCGAAGATGATTATGTAGAAGGTGATGATTTCGAGGAAGATGACTTTGAGGAAGACGACTTTGACGAGGAAGACGAGTTTGAGGAAGATGAGTTTGAAGATGAACTTCCTGAAATCTCAGATCCGGAAGATTTGGAAGAGGAACTTGAGATTGAAGAGCCTTCTGAAGAAGAAATCCAACGCAGAATCAAAAAGTCAAAAGGCAGTGGAGTTCCATTTGATACAGGATTTGTAGTAACAGGAAGATATGATTTAAGTGCGACAAGTGAAATTGGTCTGAAAGCCGGACTGACAGAGGAGCAGAAGAAGCTATTCTCTTACTTTGTACCGGTCAGAGGTATGAGTGAACAGATTGTTGCAGTTCTTGATAATGATAGACGTGCTCAGAGAGAAGGAACATCAAGAACCGGAAACTTAATGATCATTGGACGTAAAGGTTCAGGAAAGACAGTTCTTGCTGTAGATATTGTAAAAGCAATTCAAAAGCAGAGAAATCTGAAGCAAGGAAAAGTTGCAATTGTTACCGGTGAATCTTTGAATAAAAAAGAACTTGGTAATATTATTCAGAAGCTTCGTGGTGGAGCAATTATTATTGAGAAAGCTGGTAAGTTAAATTCCAGAACAATCAAAGAATTAAATGCTTTGATGGAAAGAAAGACAGGAGAGCTTCTCTTTGTTCTTGAGGATCAGAGAAAACCATTAGAGAGAATTATGACAGCAAATCCGGACTTCAAAAAGAAATTTACTTCTAAGCTGGAGTTGCCGGTATTCATCAATGATGAGTTGGTAACATTTGGGCAGACTTATGCAAAAGAGAATGGATACAAACTGGATGAGATGGGAATTCTGGCACTTTACAGTCGTATTGATGTCATGCAGCGAGAAGATCATGCAGTTACTGTTGCAGAAGTAAAAGAGATTATGGATGAAGCAATTCAGCATTCACAGAAGGCAAATGTAAAACATCTTGCAAGACGTGTATTTGGTAAATCTACAGATTCTTCAGATCGTATTATCCTGAAGGAAGAAGATTTCAAGATATAAGCAGTGTGAAATAATCAGACAGAGATACAATTATAGAAAATTGTATCTCTGTTTTTCTATGGAATCGAATGACATTGATTGAATTTTGCCGTCTCCTAGGGTATACTTAAATTATTGAAATCCGGATGAAATGTGAGGGAAGTTTATGGAGAAAGAGTGGAAATCTTATGAAATAGGAGAACTAGATCAATATCTGTTCGGACAAGGTAATCATTATGAAATCTATAAAAAATTAGGTGCGCACATGGTGAATGACGGGGAGCAGGATGGCGTTTATTTTGCAGTGTGGGCTCCGAATGCGAAGTCAGTTTCTGTAGTTGGAGAATTTAATGACTGGGATCGTACAAGAAATCCAATGACTAGATCGGAATATATTGGAATCTATACTTGTTTTGTGCCGGGAGTGAAAGAAGGCATGATGTATAAGTATTGCATTGAAACCGTTACGGGAGAGTATCGCATGAAAGCGGACCCTTATGCGAATTATGCAGAGCTTCGGCCGGGAACAGCATCAAAAGTCATCAATATTGAAAATCTGAGATGGACGGATGATTCCTGGATGGATGAGCGAAAAAAATGGAATCATCAAAAAGAACCGATGTCTGTATATGAGGTTCATATTGGTTCGTGGAAAAGACATCCAGGAAGAGAAGATGAAGGGTTTTATTCCTATCGAGATTTTGCAAAAGAGATTACAAGATATATAAAAAATATGGGATACACGCATGTAGAGATTATGGGAATCGCAGAGCACCCATTTGATGGTTCCTGGGGATATCAGGTAACCGGATATTATGCTCCGACAAGCCGCTATGGAACACCGGAGGATTTTGCGTGGATGATCAATTATCTGCATAAGAATCAGATTGGAGTTATTCTGGACTGGGTTCCTGCACATTTTCCAAAAGATGAGCATGGTCTTGCAGAATTTGATGGAACGGCGACTTATGAATATGCAGACCCCCGAATGGGTGAGCACCCGGACTGGGGTACGAAGATTTTTGATCTCGGAAAGAACGAAGTACGGAATTTCCTGATTGCAAACGCATTATTCTGGGTGGAATATTTCCACATTGATGGTTTGCGAGTAGATGCAGTAGCATCTATGTTATATCTGGATTATGGTAAGAAAGACGGAGAGTGGATTCCGAACCAGTATGGCGGAAATGAGAACTTAGAGGCAGTTGATTTCTTCAAGCATCTGAATTCGGTTGTACTTGGAAGAAATCCAGGAGCACTTATGATTGCAGAAGAGTCTACAGCATGGCCGAAAGTGACGGGCGATGTGGAAGATGGAGGTCTTGGATTTAGTTTAAAATGGAATATGGGATGGATGCATGATTTTACAGAGTATATGAAGCTGGATCCGTATTTCAGAAAAGATAATCACTATATGATGACATTTGCGATGAGCTATGCATACAGTGAAAATTACATCCTTGTATTATCGCATGATGAGGTTGTGCATTTGAAATGTTCCATGATCAATAAGATGCCGGGACTTGGATTTGATAAATATGCGAATCTGAAGGCAGGATATGCATTTATGATGGGGCATGCCGGAAAGAAACTGTTATTTATGGGACAGGATTTTGCACAGCTTCGTGAGTGGTCGGAAGAGCGAGAGCTTGACTGGTATCTGCTGGAAGAGCCGGAGCACCAGGCAATTCAGGCGTGGATGCGAGATCTTCTTCATATGTATAAGAAGAAGCAGGCTTTATATGAACTTGATCAGTCCTGGGAAGGCTTCGAGTGGGTCAATGCAGATGATGCTTACCGCAGTATTTACAGTTTTATTCGTCATTCAAAAGATGGAAAGCATAATTTGTTGTTCGTAATCAATTTCACACCGATGGAAAGAACGGATTATCGAGTAGGAGTTCCAAGAAAGAAGCAGTATAAGCTGATTCTAAACAGTGATGATGTGAAATATGGTGGAAAAGGAGAAAAGAGACAGACGGTTTATCATGCCGTGAAGAAAGAATGTGATGGAAGACCATACTCATTCGGATATAAATTACCAGCTTATGGAGTGGCGGTTTTTGAATTTTAAAATATATAATAAGAGAGGCACCAGACAGTTCTAAAATCTGAGCTGATTCTCTATATTTTCTGCGCTGGCTTATTGCTTGCGGATTATGCAAACTCGTCTGTGAACAGACTCAGACAGTGCATAATCTGCAAGGCCAGCTCGAAAATATAACGAGAATCACTCAATGATTTTATCACCGCCTGGTGCCTCTTTTATTATGTGATTTACGCCGGGAGGTGTGAGTGAAGGAAGAGAAAGAAGAATGTTGATGAAGGAGTTTTGCGAATTATAGGGTTTATGCCGGGAGGTGTGGAAGAGAAACAGGGAGATGGAATTTGAGTATTCCATCTCCCTGCTAAAGTTATGAATTAATTTTATTCTGCGTTTGTAGAAGTGTCTGTGTTGTTATCTGTCGTGTTGTTTTCAGTTCCGATGCTGTTGTCTTCGGAGTTGTCTTCGACTGCGTCAGTGCTATCTGTATTATCGGAGTTGTCAGTGTCATCACTTCCGAACAGGTCTTTGAAGAAAGCAACGATTTTATCCCAGAGGCCGTCCTCTTTTGCCTGATTGACGGTGTCGTTGACTTTGCCTTTTACAGCGTCTAGAGTGCTGTCGATGATGGCATTGTTTCCAAGTGCGGTGTCGTCTGTGCTATTGATGATTCCTCCGTTTGAATCGTCGCCACCGAAGAATCCCTTAATTTTTGTCCAGAGGCTGCTGAAAAATCCACCGGTTTTGCCGTCCAGATTGTCGAGCGTTTTTTTCAATGCTTTGACATCGTAATCGTACTGTGAAATAGATTCCATTAATTCAGTAATCTTTGCAATCTGGTCGTCAGTGAGAGTAATACCCTGATCATTGGCTGCATCAGTTATAGCATCTTTGATATCATCCGGCTCTGTCAGTTTATCTTCAATAACAGATTCTTTTACATCGTTCATAAGGTCGGATGCAGTATCTTGACCGAGATCTTTTGCAAGTTCTCCGGTTGTGACAAGCTCCTGAGTTGCGGTTGCTTTCTGATCTTCTGAAAGTTCTTTGCCGCTGGCTTTTTCATAAGCCATCATAATACCGGTCAGTGCACCCGTACCGGATACTTCGATTGGTGATCCGGCAACAACGTTACAATTCTCTACGCCGGAAGTAAGAAGCGTACTGGCGATCATAGAACTTGTTACAAATGTCAGGTTTGCTACTTTTACCTGAATACCGCCGCTTTCAGTTGGCTCTACATAGGAACAGCTAAAAGTTCTTGTTCCGATCTGTGATTCTGTTGCAATTCCTTCCATGTATTTACGTTCGTCAGCATTTGTGACTTCAATTGTCTCAACCTGATCGGAAGAAGTACCAAAATATTTATACATGGAAGCTTTTTGCTCTTCGGATAAGTTTGCTCCGAGAGTAACTACTTTTGCGCTGTCAGCCAGGGCTGTTATCGGCAGACTTGCAGAGGCAAGAATGATTGCCAGGCTGAGAGGCAAGACCCTTTTTAATTTTTTCATACTCATAATTATATTGTGGTGTCAGCCACCACATCTCCTTTCTGTATCCTCATCATAGCATACTTATGTGGAAGGAAAAAGAAAAAAATTCTTAACAATTTCGAAAGGATTCTAAAATTCTGGATTCGAAAGTATGCGTATCCATCATTCCACCCATGACACCGACCGTTTTTTGATCTTTGAACAGTATAAATGTAGGGACGATTTCAGGGGCATATTCTGCGGCAAGTACAGCAGATTCCTCGATTTCAACTTCACAGAATTTAATCTTACCGGAATATTTTTTCTCCAGATCTTCGACAACTGGTTTCATCATGGCACATTTGCCACACCAGACGGCGTAGAACATGACTACGACCGGAAGGGAACTTTCTTTTGCTTCTATTTGAAAATTTTTTGCAGTTAAATGTAACATAAAATCAAACCTTTCTGGTTATCGCCTTCGACGGTCAGAATGGCAGTTTAGAAAATCATAGACTTCTTTCATAGATTTTCTAAAACGGTTGGTCCGCTGATTCAAATGCCGGTTTCGGTAAGTATATTCAAGAAATTTTTGTCGGAAGCTTTTTCGGTTATGACACTTTCGTTTCATGGCCAGTGAACTCCGAAGGCTTTTTCATTATTATTATATGCGCCTCTTGGCAATTAATTTGCAGATTGGGTGATCCATGGAAGAGAATTTTTCTTCATATTCTGTCATGATATTTCCTGCATTCATGGTTTCGTCGTGATGCAGATCATAGGTACACTGGAACACACCCCAGGTATCGGATTCCCCTAATGTTTCTACAGAAAAATCAAAGAGATCACGGTTATCGGTCTTAAATTCGACTTGTCCGTCCAGAACGAGGATTTTGTCGTAGCGTGCAAAAAATTCCGGTGATGTAAGGCGGCGTCTTGCGTGTCTTGCCTTTGGCCACGGATCGGAAAAATTCAGATAGATTCGCTGGATTTCGTTCTCAGCGAACACATTTGGCACGTCATTTGCGTCCATGCAGATGAAGCGGATATTGGGCAGTGTTTGATTATTTTCTTCTATATAAATGTTCAATTTTTCTACAGCACGTAAAAGTACACTTGTGTAACGCTCAATTCCGATATAATTAATGTCTGGATTTTTCTGTGCAAGAGCCATAAGAAAGCGACCTTTTCCCATCCCAATCTCAATGTGGATCGGATGGTCGTTTCGGAAAATATCACTGGCCCAGTGGCCACGATATTCTTCCGGAGTCTGAATGACCTGGCTGCACTCATTTAAAACGCCTTCGGCGCGTGGTATATTTCTAAGTCTCATTCGATAATCTCCTTTAGTAAAGTGCGAATTTTAGGAGGTGTCAGATACCTACTTGAACTGACCCTCGCCTTAGTGTACAGGCTTTGGGCAAAAAAGTCAAACTGAATGATGTATGACGGGTATATATATATAATATTGCCGAAAGGTGTATGCGTAACAACTAAATATTTCATGAACAAATGAGAAAATTTGTGCAATTTTCAGATTGCTATAAAGAATATAAAAAATAACTGGTTGAAAGTTGCCGAATTTTAAACAAATGCAAAAACTTAAATATGGGAAAAGTGCATTAAAAATGCAAAGTACAGGAGATGTTAAGAAAAAAACGAAAAGATTGACATTTGAAAAAGAGGAGAGTAAAGTAATCACAAAATTTAAAGAAGAAAGGGAGGGAGTCATACGGAGAAATTAACAGAGAGTCTGTTGGAAGAGCTGAATTGTGAAACAGCATTTACCATTCCGATATTCGGGGGAATTAAGATCAGTGAATCCGTGGCGGTGACATGGATTATTATGGCTGTGATTGTATTGCTGTGCATTGTATTTGTAAGGAATCTCAGTGTGGAGAATCCGGGAAAGGTTCAGCTTATACTGGAATCCGCAATCGGAACAGCACAGAATTTCTTTGAAGATGTGATGGGAAAAGAAAACAGAAGATATATTCCATATCTGATAACTGTGCTAATCTATATCGGAATTGCCAATATTATTGGATTGTTTGGGTTTAAGCCACCCACAAAGGATCTGAATGTCACAATAGCGCTGGCTGTTATGAGTATGTGTCTGATTGAATATTCCGGAATACATAAGAACGGATTAAAACATTGGATCGGACATTTTGCAAAGCCGGTTCCGTTTGTTGCGCCGATCATGGTACTGGAGATTGTAATCCGTCCACTGTCCTTGTGCATGCGATTGTTCGGTAATGTACTGGGAGCATTTGTAATCATGGAACTTTTGAAGATTGTAGTTCCAGCGATCATACCAATCCCATTTAGTTTTTATTTTGATATATTTGATGGATTCTTACAGGCTTACGTATTTGTATTTTTGACGGCATTGTTCATGAATGAAGAGCAGGAGTAGCCGCGAGAGCAAACGGACAGACATAAATAAAAAGGGATTAAGAACATATTTTTAGAAAAGAGAGAAGAAAAGGAGATTAAGATTATGTTAGTAGCAATTGGAGCAGGTATCGCAGTTTTAACAGGTTTAGGAGCAGGTATTGGTATCGGTCTTGCAACAAGCAAGGCAGTAGATGCTATTGCAAGACAGCCAGAGGCTGAGTCTAAGATCAGTAAGAACCTGATTCTTGGTTGTGCGCTTGCAGAGGCAACAGCTATTTATGGATTTATCATCGGTCTTCTGATTATCCTGATGCTGAAATAATAAGCAGAGTATAGAACAGGAGAAAAGAAGAAAGGCAGGTGGGAAAAGGTGATAAAGATAGATTTGAGCCTTCTCTGGACCATAATAAACCTTGTTGTCTTTTATCTGTTGCTGAAGAAGTTCCTGTTTAAACCGGTTATGGGAATCATGGAAAAAAGAGAAAAAATGATTTCCGACGGACTGAAAAGTGCAAGTGACAGACAGGAAGAGGCAGAGGCTCTGAAAAAAGAATATGAGTCAGCTCTTTCCGGTGCAAAAGAGGAATCTATAAAGATTGTTGAAAATGCCCGTGTGGAGGCAAAGAGACAATCTGATGAGATTATGGCAGATACAGACAGGAGAGCGGACGCTATGATCGAGCGTGCCAGAAAGACGATTGAGACAGAACGTCAGCAGGCGCTTGATGGTGTTCAGACTCAGATTGCCGGACTTGCAATGCAGGCAGCCAGAAAGATTGTAGATGAAGAGACAAAGAAACAAGGAAATCAGGCGATTTATGATCAGTTTTTGGAAAGCATAGGTGATGCTCATGACGACAAAGACGAATAAGAAAGTAACATTCGCTCAGCCGGCAGCAAAGCGTTATGCAAGAGTGTTATATGAACTTGCGATTCCACAAGCAGATATTGAAAGAACGAGAAAAATCTTCTGCCAGGTTCCGGAAGTATATGAGATACTTGTAAATCCGGTAGTTACAGCAAAGAATAAATACAGCATCATTGATCAGATATTTCCAAAGTCTATCTGTAATTTCCTGAAGGTCACATGCGAGAACCAGAGAATGGGCATGATTCAGGAGATTTTCGAAAGCTTTGACAGATATTGTGAGGAACAGAAGAAAGTCATGACAGCAACACTTGTATGTGTGGAAGAGCCAAGCAAGATGCAGGCTGAGAAGATGAAAGCATTTATCAGAGATAAATATCATAAATCGGAGGTAAATCTAGAGGTCGAAAAAGACCCGTCACTGCTTGGAGGATTTATCCTGAAAGCGGGCAGTGATGAATATGACTGGAGCATTCGCGGAAGAATGGACCGGTTAGAACAAAAATTGACCTGGAGGTGAACGTAAGTGAGTTCAATCAATTCAGATGAAATTATTTCAATTCTGAAAAGTGAAATAGAGAATTTTGATGAGATCAGTAAAGACAGCGAAGTCGGAACTGTTGTGACAGTCGGAGACGGAATCGCTACCATTTACGGAATCGATCATGCAATGTACGGCGAGATCGTTACCTTCGAAAATGGTCTTAAGGGTATGGTACAAGATATCCAGAAAGACGAGATCGGATGTATCTTATTTGGATCAGATACAGGAATCAAAGAAGGAACTAAGGTTGCCCGTACAAAGAAAAAAGCCGGAATTCCGGTAGGAGATAAATTTATCGGAAGAGTTATCAATGCGCTTGGTGCACCAATCGATGGTGCAGGAGAGATTGAAGCAGATGATTATCGTCCGATTGAAAATGAAGCACCTGGAATCATTGACAGAAAATCCGTCAGCGTTCCTATGGAGACAGGAATCCTTTCTATCGATTCTATGTTCCCAATCGGACGTGGACAGAGAGAGTTGATCATCGGTGACAGACAGACTGGTAAGACATCTATTGCAACAGACACAATTTTGAACCAGAAGGGAAACGGAGTGATCTGTATCTATGTTGCCATCGGTCAGAAAGCGTCCACGATTTCAAAAGTTGTAAATACATTTAAAGCATCCGGAGCTATGGATCACACCATCGTATTAGCATCAACCGCAAGCGACTGTGCGCCGCTTCAGTACATTGCTCCTTATGCAGGAACTGCACTCGCAGAATATTTTATGTACAAAGGAAAAGATGTTCTGATTGTTTATGATGATCTTTCCAAACATGCAGTTGCATACCGTGCACTGTCACTGTTACTTGGAAGATCTCCTGGACGTGAGGCTTATCCTGGAGACGTATTCTATCTGCACTCAAGACTTCTGGAGCGTTCCAGCCGTCTGAGTGAGGAAAAAGGCGGCGGATCTATCACGGCTCTCCCAATCATCGAGACACAGGCAGGAGATGTATCTGCATATATTCCGACCAATGTTATCTCTATCACAGATGGACAGATTTTCCTGGAGAGCAGCCTGTTCTTCTCAGGAATGCGTCCGGCGGTCAACGTTGGATTGTCTGTATCCCGTGTAGGTGGAGATGCTCAGACAAAAGCTATGAAGAAAGCAGCAGGAAGTCTTCGTATCGATTTGGCTCAGTATCGTGAGATGGAAGTCTTCACACAGTTCAGTTCAGATCTTGATGATGCAACAAAGGAACAGCTGGAATATGGAAGCGGACTTATGGAGCTTTTGAAACAGCCTCTTGGAAAACCAATGTCATTGTCAGAAAAAGTTATTACTCTTTGTGCGGCAAGACATAAGGTTATGCTTGGACTTCCAACTACAAAAGTCAAAGAATTCCAGATGAATATGCTGAACTACTTTGCAACTGCACATCCGGAAATTGCAAGAGAGATTGAAGAGACGAAAAATCTGTCAGATGATCTGGCACAGAAGATTGTGGAGATTGCAGAGGAATATAAAAAGAGCAGGTGTTAATGTATGGCAAATATCAGAGAAATACAGACACGAATTAACAGTGTAAAAGATACGATGAAGATTACGAATGCCATGTACCTGATCTCTTCTACAAAAATGCGTCAGGCCAGAAAGAAATTGGCAGATGCAGAGCCGTATTTTTATAAATTACAGGCTGAGATTGCCAGAATCCTCCGGCATATGCCGGAAGTCAGTAACCAGTATTTTGACAGCAGGGAAGAAATTCCGAAAGAAGAACGGAAAATCGGTTCTGTTGTTATTACCGGTGATAAAGGATTGGCAGGAGCTTATAACCATAATGTCGAAAAAGCGGAAGAGGAAATATTAAAAATGCCGGGCAAACATAAGTTGTTTGTCGTCGGAGAGCTTGGAAGACATTATTTTGTAAGTCAGGGACATGAAATCGAACAAAATTTCCAATATACTGTGCAGAAACCGAATCTGAGCAGAGCCAGAATTATTTCTGAAACTCTTATGGAGCAGTTTGTTCATGGCGAGCTGGATGAAGTCTATGTTGTCTATACGCGAATGGAAAATTCTATGGTATCTGAGGTGGAGACGATAAAGTTGCTTCCGCTTGAGAGAAGTGCATTCGGTGAGGACAGCATTCCGGCAAACTTAAGACGTGAGGCAATCCAGTTGTATCCGTCTGTAGAGAGCGTCATGGATAATATCGTACCGAACTATGTAACCGGAATGATCTACGGTTGTCTGGTAGAGGCATATGCCAGTGAACATAATGCCAGAATGACGGCTATGAAGTCAGCTACCGACAGTGCCGAAGCAATTATCAAAGAGCTGTCCATTGCATATAACCGCGCAAGGCAGGCAGCTATCACACAGGAGATCACAGAGGTATGTGCGGGTGCGAAGGCACAGAAACGGAAAAGGAAGTGAGAACAGATATGAATAAAGGACGAATTGTACAGATTATGGGTCCTGTTGTCGATGTTTTATTTGAGGACGGAGAGCTTCCGGACATCAAAGATGCCCTTGAGGTCGATAACGGTGACAAGACTTGTATCATGGAAGTTGCACAGCATCTTGGAAACAGTGAAGTACGTTGCCTGATGCTGGCGGCAAGTGAAGGACTTCACAAAGACATGGAAGTTCGCGCAACTGGAAGTGGTATCAAGGTTCCAGTTGGAGATCAGACGCTCGGACGTCTGTTCAATGTGCTTGGTCAGACTATCGATGATGGAAAAGAAATAGAGAAAGATGCAGAGCGCTGGGAGATTCACAGACAGCCGCCTACATTTGAAGAGCAGAGCCCTGCTGTTGAGATTCTTGAGACTGGTATCAAGGTCATTGACCTTCTTGCACCATATGCAAAAGGTGGTAAGATTGGTCTGTTCGGAGGAGCCGGAGTTGGTAAGACTGTACTGATCCAGGAGCTGATCCGAAATGTAGCGACAGAGCATGGTGGATATTCTATCTTTACAGGTGTCGGAGAGCGTTCCCGTGAAGGAAATGACCTCTGGACAGAGATGAAAGCATCTGGTGTACTGGAGAAGACCGCTTTGGTATTTGGTCAGATGAACGAGCCGCCTGGAGCTCGTATGCGTGTTGCTGAGACAGGACTTACAATGGCTGAGTATTTCCGTGATAAAGAGCATCAGAACGTGTTGCTTTTTATCGACAATATTTTCCGATTTACTCAGGCAGGTTCTGAGGTATCCGCACTGCTTGGACGTATGCCGTCCGCAGTAGGTTATCAGCCGACACTGGCAACAGAAATGGGTGAATTACAGGAGCGTATCGCTTCTACAAAAAATGGTTCTGTCACATCCGTTCAGGCAGTCTATGTACCGGCCGACGACTTAACAGACCCTGCACCGGCAACAACATTTGCACATCTGGATGCAACAACCGTACTTTCACGTAAGGTCGTTGAGCAGGGAATTTACCCGGCTGTAGATCCACTGGAGTCCAACTCACGTATCCTGGAGGCAGACATCGTAGGTGAAGAGCATTATAAAGTAGCCAACCAGGTAACAGAGATTCTTCAGAAATATAAAGAATTGCAGGACATCATCGCCATTCTTGGTATGGAAGAGCTGTCCGATGAAGATAAAGCAACAGTTATGAGAGCAAGAAAGATTCAGAAATTCCTGTCACAACCATTCTTCGTAGCTGAGACATTTACAGGAATTCCTGGAAAATATGTACCACTGAAAGAGACAATCCGTGGATTCAAGATGATTATCGACGGAGAAATGGATGAATATCCGGAGGCAGCCTTCTTCAATGTCGGAACAATCGATGAAGTTATCGAGAAAGCAAAGACACTGAAAGACGGAGAGTAAGAGGTGCGTAAACTATGAAAACATTTTGGTTGAAAGTCATAGCCAGTGACCGCGTGGCATATAACGGACGATGCCAGAAGGTGATTGTACCTGCAGCCGACGGCGGTCAGATGGGAATTCTGGCAGATCACGAGAACATGGTCATAGCAATCGAAGTCGGTGAAGCGAAGATGCAGCTGGAAGACGGAACGTGGGAGACACTTGCTGTTGGAACCGGATTCCTTGAGGTTGTCAACAACCGTGTTACTATGCTGGTACAGACCGCTGAAAAACCGGAAGAAATTGATGCCAGAAGAGCAGAAGAAAGACGTGAAGTCATGGAAGAAAAACTTCGTCAGAAGCAGAGCATCCAGGAGTACTATCATACGAAAGCATCCCTGGCAAGAGCCATGAACCGGTTGAAGGTGTCGAGGGAGAAGAATACGAGGATATAATGATGCCAGGGTCAAAAGTCAATAAGCATGTTGTGCTTGCACATAAATGCTTATATGACTTAGTGACCCGCCCCAATATGAGAATAAAAGTGGGGCGCAAGCCACACGATATTCGAATATTGGGTAGGATTGTGGGAGTGCAAAGCACGGAGCAATCCGTGGGCATCATGTAGATACAATAAAAAGAAGTACAGTTCATTGCTTTCAGATGTGATGAATTTCGCAGATTTTGCTGCGCTATCTATTAAAATCTGTACGTGCAAACTCGCCTGAGGAACGGCTCAGACAGTGCACCTCCAGATTTAATGATGCTCGCGAAATACTGGAAATTGCATCAATCATCTGAGAAGCAGTGAACTGTACTTTTTCTATATGTGGAAGTTATATCGTATCGAGAGGCGAGGGAGGGTGAGTCTGGCAGAGCGGATTGCCAACGGTAGCTGTATTTTTATGTAAGCGGAAGTAATATTTGAAAGAAAAGTGCGGCGTATGTAAATTATTGAAAGTTTCACGTATATTAAATATAGTTTTATTTATTACTGGAATATATTTAAAGTATATGTTACTATTTCTATAGGGAATTAAAATACATACTTCTTTTGGATATAATTTATTTGTCAATCGGGTCAGTGGAGACAACAACAAGCTGTTGAGGCAAAGAAAAAGCTGTATCAGAGAATGGAGCAACATCTGGATGAAAAAGTGCCGGAAGTAAAAGGTAAGAGCCGATAGAGTTTGAGGGGTATCACTTGAGGGTGGTATCCCTTTTTTTAGTATTTTATTACATAAAAATGTGCAAATGCACAAAAAATAGTAATGGCTATTGGAGTGAAAAAGATTTAGTGGTAAAATAACATTACTAAAATTCGTGCAATGCACAAAAATAAGGAGTGATACTATGGAAATTAAGAGAGATTCCTACCTTGAACAGTTAAAGATAAGAAAAGATAATGGTATGATAAAGATTATCACGGGAATTAGGAGATGCGGCAAATCATTCCTGTTATTTGTGCTGTTTAAGAAATATTTATTAGAGAGTGGTGTAGATAATGACCACATTATTGAGATTGCTTTAGACGGTATTGAAAATGAGGAACTGAGAGAACCAAAGAAGTGTTATCAATATATCAAGGATGCAATGAAAGACGAGCAGAAATATTATTTGTTTTTGGATGAAGTACAGTTTATGCCTCGATTTGAGGAAGTGCTGAACAGCTTGCTTCGTATCAGTAATATTGATGTATATGTGACTGGAAGCAATTCTAAATTTTTATCAAGTGATATAGTAACAGAATTTAGAGGCAGAGGAGATGAGATAAGAATTTATCCCTTATCATTTGCAGAGTTCTATGCAGCTTTCGATGGGGATTATGATGATGCTTGGGAAGAGTATATGATATATGGTGGATTGCCACAGGTGGCACAGTTTTCTGTAGAACGTCAAAAAGCTGAGTATCTGAAAAATATTTTCACCAATGTTTACATCAAAGATGTAGTAGAGCGAAACAGGATTCAAAATGTTGATGAAATAGGTACATTGGTAGATATTCTCGCTTCTGCAATAGGAGCCCAGACCAATCCAACCAAAATATCAAATACCTTTAAAAGTGAACGGAGTATCAATTACAGCAATAAGACTATATCCAACCATATAAATTATCTTGCAGAAGCATTTTTGATTTCTAAAGCGGAGCGGTATGATATTAAAGGTAGGAAATATGTGGGGGCAAATCTGAAATACTATTTTTCAGATATAGGACTTAGAAATGCCAGACTGAATTTCAGACAGCAGGAGCCTACTTACATTATGGAGAATATCGTGTATAACGAGTTGCTTATCAGAGGTTATAATGTGGATGTTGGTATAGTTGATGTTTTTGCAAAGAATGGTGAAGGAAAGAGAATTCATAAGCAGTTAGAGGTTGATTTCGTAGTAAACCAGGGCAGTCAGAGATACTATATTCAAGTAGCGTATGATATGACTTCTGAGGAAAAACAGACACAGGAACTTAATTCATTTAGAAATATCCCGGATTCATTTAAGAAGGTCGTGATAGTAAACGGAACTAAAAAGCCGTGGAGGAATGATGAAGGCTTTGTAATTATGGGAATGAAGTATTTTCTGTTAAATGTGGATAGTTTAGAGTTTTAGTATGGAAGCAGATAATATATTCCAATATAGAAAGTATGGATATAAAGTTAGGAGGTAAAGAAATGGCAACGGTTGTGTATTCTAATGAAGAAGATGGTATGTGTTCCTTTGTGATAGATGGAGAAGAATATATTGAAGATGGAGAAAGGGCAATTATCCCCAAAGCGGTATTAAAACAGATTAAGGTTGATGATATTCCAGATAACTTTGAAATTGAAGTATGTGAGTCAAAAGATTCTTCAGTAATAATGGTATCTGTGCCTATGTCTTTTGTAAAAGTTGGTAAAAATGAGTTTCAAGTTATTTATGATGAACTTATTACCAGAAAATATTGGGATGGACCAATAGGACTTGGACTGATGATGAAAGCTGACCACTGTGCAATTATGAAAAAATTAAAACTCTCAGAGGTAATTATAACTTCTGAGAGTTTTAATTTGTGTAATAGCTTTCTAAGTGGAAACATAAATGTAAAAAGTGCGGAAACATGGTAAAATAGTCATATAAAAAATGCGGAAACGTGGTAAAACTGCAAAATAAAAAATGCGGAAATGTCAAAAGAGAGCGGAATCGCTGCATTTTCTCAGGAATCGGGAGACGGAGTTTCCGTGTATAGTACGGCGGGATTTGGACTTTACGGTGTCGATGTCTTTGTAGAAGCAAAGAATGAGGAGCAGGTCAGGGAGCTTATAGCCCCTGAAATTCTATTACAGTTTCCACTGCCAGTACAACGACTCCAATTGCACATACAATATATACAATTCCGACTATAATAGAGCTTTTCTTTGCACGTCCCCATTTTACGGTTGCGAGGTACATAGCGCTTAAGACATCTGTCAGGAAAAAGAACTGCAGGATGCCGTGCAGAATAGCGGTTCCGAGGCTGATCTTTCCAGTTTTATAAGTCATGCGGATTACCTGCAGGGCGTAAAAAGAGCCCGGAAGGATTAAGAGCCAGAAAGCGATAACAGTGAAAAATACCATGACACTCATGATTAGGAGCATGACAGGGATAATCAGGCCTCCGGTCATAAAAGTCAGTACGGTACCGGCAAAAAAGTATAAGATGAACAGTGTGATAAAGCTGAACAGAAAAAATACGACAAGCCCGTATTTATGTATAAGCATGCGGTTTAAAAGAGCAGTGGAATCCCCTTCTTCATAGGAAGAAAAGGATTTCCAGATATTTAGGATTCCAAGAATATAAAGTGCCAGAATATAAATAATAGTAGGCAGGTTTGACAGGAAAAATCCCCGCAGAGTAACGAGGGTGGAAGCATTGTATGGAATCGCATCGAGTACATGGTTCTGGAATATAAGATTCGGAAGAGCAAGTACCGGAATCAAGGATAGTATGATTACATATGCAATTGCCAGTTTGTCAGCGGATTTTTTCATGTGTATCGGCTCCTTTCGGGAGATTAAAAATATTTTCAAATTTAATTATAACCTTTTAATATTATAAAGACAAGTTTGTGGATGGGTTGAATAACTATACAAAAAATATAGTTGAATCACGCCGTTGACAAAAGCATGCATTTATGCAATAATATTTTTGATTATAGGCAATGAACATATGTAAGTACAGAAGATGTAGTGAAGCAGAGATGAAGTGTCACCGGCTGAGAGCACTTCACGCGAACCTTTTGGAAATTTCAGTATGGGAGTCTTTCGATGAAAAGCATTTGCCAGTGGCAGTGCGTTAAGTCGGATGTTCGTGTAGCAGATCGAATACACATAAAAGAGTGCAGAGTGATAAGAACTCTGAAATAGGGTGGTACCGCGAGTAACATCGTCCCTTGTTAATCACAAGTGGCGGTGCTTTTTTTGTTTACGTTCAGAGTTAAGCATAAATTGAAAACTTGACGTAAAAGTGCTTGCATTTTTACGTCAAGTTTTCAATTTATATTTAGCGGATACGCTACACTTTCAAAATATGAAATATTTTTAAAGTTAACTCTGAACAGTAGCTTAAAATAAAAAAAGACACTGAACTTAAAGTAGTAGAAAGGGGAATTAGAATGAAGGATAAAATCAACAGTATTTTATCAGAAGTGAAAACTAAGATTTCTGAAGCAGCAAATGAAAATGAACTGCAGAATGTGAAGAATGCATATGTTGGAAAACAGGGTGCGTTAAGTATGTTAATGAAGGAGATGCCGAAGCTTGATGCAGCGCTTCGCCCGGAGATGGGAAAGGTGCTCAACCAGGCTAAGAATCAGGTGACAGAGCTGATCAACTCTAAGAGAACAGAGCTGAAGCTGAAAGCTTCTGAGGTTTCACCGGACTTTGACTGTTCTGTACCGGGAATCCTGCCTCCGAACGGAGGACTTCACCCGATCACACAGATGTGCTATGACCTGAACGATGCATTCCGTTCTATGGGATTTGAGATTTTCCAGGAGGACGACATCACAAGTGAGTTATATGCATTTGATAAACTGAACTTCCCTCCGAATCATCCAGCAAGAGAGAGTATGGACACATACTGGCTGGAGGGTCATGACAGTGGAAGTACGAATGAAAAGCTTTGCCTGAGACCACATTTGACAGGAGGAAGTGTCCGTTACATGCAGACACACAAACCACCGTATCGTTTTGTATATCCGGGACGTGTATATCGTAACGAGACAACAGATTCACATCATGAGAGAGCATTTTTCCAGTATGAGGCTCTGATCGTGGATAAGGATATCAAGTTCACGGACGGAAAAGTTATGATCCAGAGCATTTTAAGTAAGGTATTCGGAAGAGACGTTCCGGTAAGAATGCGTTCCGGTTTCTTTCCATTTGTAGAGCCTGGATTTGAGATCGACATGGAGTGTCAGGTGTGCGGCGGAAAAGGCTGCAGCGTATGTAAACATGTGGGATGGATTGAGGTTATGCCGGGTGGATCCCCGCATCCAAATGTACTTCGTGCAGCAGGACTGGATCCGGATGAGTACACAGGTTTCTATGTAAACATTGGTCTGGACAGACTGGTCATGATGCGTTACGGCGTGGATGACGTAAGATTGTTCCACAGTGGCGATTTAAGATTCCTGAGACAGTTCAGATAAGCGGAGGAGAATAAAGATGAAATTATCATTATCATGGATTAAAGATTTTGTAAATATCCCTGAAGATATGGATATGAAACAGCTTGCATATGATCTGACTATGGATACTGTTGAGGTTGAGGACGTAGAATACCTGGCAGACCGTTTTGACCATATGGTAGTAGGTGTGATCGAGGATATCGAGCCACATCCAAATGCAGACAAGCTTCGCGTCTGCAAAGTAGACATCGGTGACGGTGAGATCAAAGACATCGTCTGCGGTGGTATCAATCTTGAAAAAGGTATGCGTGTTGCTGTATCCTGCCCGGGAGCAATTGTCCGCTGGCATGGTGAGGGAGAGCCTGTTGAGATCAAGAAGTCTAAACTTCGCGGTGTGGCTTCCTACGGAATGATCTGTGCATCTGATGAGATCGGACTGGGAGATCTCTTCCCGGCATCTCAGGAAGCAGAGATTCTTGACCTGTCCGCATTTGACGTACCGGCAGGAACAACTCTGGCAGATGCCCTTGATCTGAACGATGTTCTTCTTGAGATTGATAACAAATCAATGACAAACAGACCGGATCTGTGGGGACACTATGGTATCGCCCGCGAGATCGCAGCATTATACAATCTGCCACTTGCTGAGATCAAGCCATTTGAGACAGATGTACAGTCTGATTTCAACGTAGAAATCGATGATCCGGACAGATGCCCGAGATATATCGGTGTAGAAATGTCTGGTGTAAATGTAAAAGAGGCGCCATACCAGATGCAGAATAGAATCTGGAAGGTCGGCATGCGTCCAATCAATGCATTGGTTGACATTACAAATTATGTAATGCTTGCAACTGGTAACCCAACACACGCATTTGACGCAGATAACATTTCTGATCATATTGTTGTAAGACATGCAAATGAAAATGAGAAGTTACTTCTTCTTAATGACAAGGAGCTTTCTCTTTGCACAGATGACCTTGTCATCACAGACTCTGAGGGACCGGTTGCACTGGCCGGTGTTATGGGTGGAGCAAAGGATTCTATCCTTCCAAAGACAGAGCGTGTCATTCTTGAGGTCGCAAACTTTGAGGCAGCAGGAATCAGAAGAACTGCACTTCGTTATGATAATCGTACAGAAGCTTCTTCAAGATATGAAAAAGCAATTGATCCAGAAAGATGCGAGCAGGCACTTGCACTTTCCATGCAGTATTTCAAAGAACTGTATCCAGAGTTAAAAGTAACAGGATATTGCGATAAATATGTGAAGAAACTTAAGAGAGCTGAGATTGATGTAAATCTTGTATGGCTTGAGAAGAGACTTGGAAAGCATCTGACAAATGATGAGATTCAGGGCAAGCTTGAGAAGCTTGGATTTGATGTACAGATTAATGGTGAGGACATGCACGTGATTGCGCCGACATGGCGTTCTACAGGTGACATTTCCATTAAAGATGATGTAATGGAAGAAGTTGCCAGAATGTATGGATACGACAATTTCGAGCCAACATCATTTACAACAACATTTGACAGTGCAATCAACCAGAAAGATCAGGATCTCGTAAGAAATATGAAAGAGTTCCTTGCAATCCGCTGTGGAATGCAGGAGATTTACACATATCCTTGGGTAAATGATGTATATTTGAATGCAATTATGCAGACAACAGAAGGAATGCTTCGTCTTTCCACACCACCTGCACCGGATCTTAGTTACCTGCGTGCTTCCCTCCTTCCGAACCTCTGCGAGGCAGTTGCAAAGAACGAGCGTTACTTCAATGATTTCTCAATCTTTGAGGAAGCTCAGGTATTCCATGATGCGAACTACACTTCACCATATGATAAGTCCGAGTTACTGCCAGAGCAGCGCCGCCACATTGCCGGAGCATTTGCAAGCAGTGTGAAAGATGTGAAAGAACTCTTCCAGGAAGCAAAAGGTGTTCTGGAGTACATGCCTCGTTATACACACCAGGCAGCATTTGAGTTCAGAAAAGAAGAAAAACCAGTATGGGCCGACAATGTAGTATGGCTCAACATTTACCGTGGAGATGAGAAAATCGGTGATATGGGACTTCTGGCTAAGAAGGCATCTATGGACTGCGGAATTAAGAACCTGTCCGTAATGCTCTTTGAATTAGATGTTCTGAAACTGAAACCACTCATTTCCAGAACCAATAAATTCACTCACCTTGCAGCATATCCGGAGAATGAGTATGACATTTCCATGCTCTTTGACTCCAATGCAGTATGGAGTGATATGCATGAGGCAATTCTTGGCAAGAAGAAAGCCAGCGAATTCCTTAAGAAAGCAGATTTCGTAGATGAGTACCGTGGAAAACAGATTCCACAGGGCAAGAAATCTGTAACGATCAGACTGACCATCGGCTCTAATGAGAAGACACTGACTTCCCAGGAGATTGAAAATGTAGCAAATCAGGTTATGAAGAAGCTGCAGAAGAAGATGGGAGCAGAGCTGAGAACTCAGTAAAA
>CAKRCL010000017.1 GCA_934307335.1 uncultured Dorea sp.
GGAAAGCAGAAGTTGGAATTAAAGATGCGTTTGAAAGAATGATAAATAGCATGAGGTGTTCAAAATGTTAAAACAAAGAGATGCAATGATGGATAATTTGAAAGCATTATTGCTATTTTGTGTAGCTTTCGGACATACGTTAGATGTATATAAAGGGGCAGGCGGGATAGAACTGTATCTTATGAAATACATTTACTTATTTCACATGCCACTTTTTGCATTTATCACTGGATATTTTACTAAAAATCTAGATAAGGCGAGGGAAAATGCCGTGGAAAAATGCCTTACTCCATATCTAGTTTTTCAAGGTATTTATGTGATTATGGCAAATATGATGATAAAGCTTGGACTGGCTGCATTTAATAGCAATGTATTTAATAGTTCAATAATCGTTCCGTCATCAGCTTTTTATTATTTGCTCGCAGTGTTTTTTTGGAAAATGTTTGCAAAAGATATCATGAAGTTGAGATGTCCTTTGATAATATCAATTTTATTAGGAGAAGTTATTAGTCTTACACAAATGGATGAATTTCATATCGGATATGGAGCAGTGTTTTCTCTACTTCCATTTTTCGTTATGGGAGTATTATGTGACAGTGAGTTTATAAAGAAAATTCGAAATATCCCTAAGGTTGTTGCTGTGATAATTTTAATGTTAGGAATATTGCCAGCAGTTTATCTTCCATACGCAATTCATAGTGTGAGAATGACCTATTCTTCTGTTGGTTTCGGAAATCTTGAAGGCATGGCTTATCGATTACTCTATTATGTAATTGCAATGCTTATGGGAATGGCATTGATTTGCTTGATGTCGGAGAAGAAAAATATATTTACGAACATTGGAAAATCATCTATTTTGGTATATGCGGGATCTACTTTTTTAGCACCACACGGATATGTTTTGCTGGATAAGTTATTATCATTATCGAGTCATCGAATAGTGAATTTAGTAGGAATGATTGTATATTGCGTATGTGTTGTATTGTTCTGCTCTACCCCTGTGTTCTTACAATGGTATAATTATGTAATAAATATGATAAATAAATGGATAGTGAAAAGGTGATAAATTATGGAAAAGCATACATTTGCTATATGCGCATATAAAGAAAGTCCATATTTGGAAGAATGTATAAAATCTTTGAAAAGTCAGACCGTGAAAAGTAATATTATTATTGTTACATCAACACCGAATCAGTTTATTTCTGATTTGTCAGAGAAATATCATTTGCCATATTTTGTGAATATGGGCGAAGGTGGCATTACGCAGGATTGGAATTTTGGGTATAAATGTGCAAAAGAAAAATATGGAAGTGAATTAGTTACAATTGCACATCAAGATGATATATACGAAAAAAATTATTTAGAAGATATGTATGCGTGCATAAACAATTCAAAAAAACCACTGATATTTTTTGGGGATTATTATGAGATACGTGAGAATAAAAGAGTTTCCAGAAATAAATTATTAATGGTCAAAAGAACGATGTTATTACCATTGAGAATAAAAATATTTCAGAGATCGAAATGGATTCGTAGAAGAATTCTTTCATTTGGGTCTCCGATATGTTGTCCATCTGTCACTTTTGCAGTTAATAATCTGCCGGAAGTTGTATTTGAAAATCATTATCGTGCATGTGAAGATTGGGAAGCTTGGGAGAAGATTTCCAGAATAAAAGGAGATTTTCTATATTTTCCTAAGTTATTGATGGGACACAGAATACATAATGAGTCTGAGACAACTGCGGCAATTGGTGATAATAAACGGACAAAAGAAGAATTTGAGATGTTTTGTAAATTTTGGCCCAAATCAATTGCCAGAATTATATTGAAACAGTATTCGAAGAGTCAGAAGTTTAATCAATTGTAAAAACAGGAGCAGTTTGTATGAAAAAATTGATAATTATACCAGCGTATAATGAGGCTGAAAATATTGTAAAAACAGTTGAGCAGATTAAGGAGAAAGCACCGGATTTTGATTATATAATTATTAATGACTGTTCTGTTGATCATACTTTGTCTATTTGTAGAAGACACCATTATAATGTGATAAATCTGCCGATTAATCTTGGAATCGGAGGAGCAGTACAGACTGGATATTTATATGCATATGAAAATGATTATGATATTGCAGTTCAAGTAGATGGAGATGGTCAGCATGATCCGGAATTTTTAAAGAAGATGTCAACATATTTTGATAAATCAGATGTAGATATGGTGATAGGTTCTAGATTTATAGAAAAGAATGGATTTCAATCATCCCCAATAAGGCGTATAGGAATTACTTTTTTTTCAGTATTGATAAGAATGTTGACAGGAAAAATAATCACAGATCCGACATCAGGACTTAGGATGGTTGGAAAAAAAGGAATTGAATTATTTGCGAGAGAATATCCAAAGGATTATCCTGAACCAGAAACAATTGTAGCCATGTTAAAAAGGAATTGCAATATTATAGAGATTCCTGTTGTTATGCGGGAGCGAGAAGGTGGAGTGTCATCTATTTCTATGAAGAAATCCATTTATTACATGGTAAAAGTAACAATGGCAATTTTGATTGAAAAAATTAGGAAGTATTAAAAGATGAGTATAAAAATTCAAATAATTATCGCAGCGCTTGTGATTAGTGCATTGATTGTAATTATTAATATGATAAGAAAGAAGAGATTAGAATTAAGCTATGCATTATCATGGCTTTTGGTAGGGGCAGGAATACTTGTTTTAGACTTGTTTCCACAATTAATACGGATACTTTCTACTGAATTGGGAATTGCGAGCCCTGTGAATATGCTGTTCTTTTTTGGATTCTGCTTTTCTCTTATCATTATTTTTGTGTTGACAGTTGCGGTTTCAAGATTATCTGTCAAAATAAAACAACTGGCACAGCAAGTTGCAATATATGAAAAAAAACGAGAAAATACAAATCGTAATTTAAAAAAGGAGCAAGAGTGTGAATAAGAAAAAAAATCTTAAAATACAGGTGATGTCTGTCGTAATAATTGTTCTGTTTTTAATTGCAATGTGTGTTTCATATAAAACATTATGGGTAAAAAAAATGCAAAACCCATGGGCGGCTATAACAGTTGCACATTCAGATAATTATTTGGGAGAAAAAAAATATATTACTTTGCAGAATGGACAGACAGTCAGTCAAAAAATACCGATGGTCAGCAATAACTTTTCTGGATTTGCAATTAAATTTGCAAATGTTAGGAGAGATATGGAAGGGACTATAGAAATTGAGCTTTATGATTCTAAAAATCAACTGGTACAAAACTGGAAATTAGATTGTCAGAGCATTTCAGGAGATGGTTATTGTAATATTTTGCTTGAAAATGTGCAACAGGTTCAGGTTGGAGATTATTACCAGATTAAAATAATTCCAATGCTTACAGATGGAACAGCTCCGGAACTTGAATTATATCAATGTTCAGAAGTGTCAGGAAAAGTAGAGGTTGCAGGTGAAAAGTATGCGTATTCACTTTCATATAAATTGTTTGATGGAGATCAGCAATCTTTAAAATACTTAATGTTGGCTATTGTGGCAGTGGCAGTTATTGGTGTAATTGTATTGAATATTACAATGAAAAAAAATCAGATTGCACTTTCATTTGTTGGAATGTGTTTTTTAATTGGAAGCATTTATATTTTTGTGATTCCACCATTTGCAGTTCCAGATGAAGGATCTCACATAGTATCGGTCTATGCAAAAAGTAGTACATTATTGGGAAAAGAAGTATTAGATGAAAATGGATGGGTAATTGGAGATCCAGACATGGGTATTTATTGTGGCAGAGAAATATATCCGACTGCATCATCCTATATCCGGTATATGAAAGGAGCGTTGGGAAAAACAGAAAATGTAACAAATTCTAAATGCAGTTTGAAAGATCCATTACCTGTTAAATCAGTGGGATATATACCGCAGATTCTTGGTGTGAGTCTGGGCCGTATCATTGGAATGGGCGGAGAACAGATTTTATTACTGGGTAGATTATTTGCTCTATTATGGTATTGTTTTATTATGTATTGCGCTATTTCTATTGCTCCGATTAAGAAAATGTGCTTTTTCATCATCGGATTACTGCCGATGACAATACAACAGATAGCATCATTTAGTTATGATTCTGTTTTGTTGGGATGTTGCTTTTTATTAATAGCATATTTGTTTAAATTGATATTCGATGATAAAAAGATTTGTGTAAAAGATATACTTATTGTAAGTGTGTTGGCTTTGATAATCGGAATGATAAAATATGTATATCTTCCAATATTAGCATTGGCGATTCTAATACCGAAAGAAAAATTTTCTGTTAAATTTAATAAAAGAAAAGTGATTGGTTTTACTACATCAGTTCTTGTAAGTATTCCTATAATAGAAAAATTGACTGTGGTTGTACAAGCTGCGGAGCAGTATGGAAAGTTGAGACCGGATGGCTTGTATCAGTACACGATAGCATATGTACTTCATAACTTGGGAGACACAGTCCTTGTGGGAATCAGAACCATTTTAGAAAATACTTCTTTTTATATAGAATCTATGATAGCTGGTCCTCTTGGCTGGGTTGATATTCGAATTCCGGGAGTTATTATATGGGGATTTGTGATTCTTTTATTAATTAGTTCATTTTTTGATACGAAAGAACATATGCTGCCTCAGAAAGTAATGGTTAGTTGTGCTGTTATTACATGCATTATTAGTGCACTTGTATTAGCAGCCATGCTGATAAGTTACACTTATATCGGTTCTGATGTAATTAATGGAGTTCAGGGAAGATATTTCTTACCTGTATTACCACTGGCATTATGTTTGATTCAGAACAAGAATGTTATAGTAAAACAGAGTATAGATAAAGAAGTGATGTTACTTGTATATGCATTGCAGTTGTATACAATATGGAATATCACAACTTATGTTGTTTCCAGATAGAACTTCAATGGATAAAAGCTTGCGAATAAAAAGAAGAAATGCTATAATAGCCAAAGTATTTGTATAGAAGAGGGTAATAAAGGAGATTCCATGTCACGATATTTAGAGAATTTTAAAAAATTCCAACCATTATTATATGAATTGGTTGCAAGAGATGTAAAAATAAAATATCGAAAATCAGTTTTGGGAGTTTTATGGACGTTACTGAATCCGTTGCTTATGATGACTATTCTGTCTATTGTGTTTTCAAACTTGATGAAATTCGATGTACAGAATTATTCACTATATCTGCTTTCAGGACAGATTTTATTTAACTTTTACAATGAAGCGACTTCGGGTGCTATGAGTTCAATATATGGAAATGCGGCTTTAATAAAAAAAGTGTATATTCCGAAATACTTGTTTGTTGTATCTAGAATTGCGTCGAGCACGATTAATATTTTGTCCTCTTTCTGTGCGCTGATTCTTGTTATGCTGTTTACAAGACAGGAATTACATTTTTCAATGTTTTTAGTTGTAATTCCAATTGTTTATCTGATTATTTTTTCAACAGGTGTTGGACTGATACTTGCAGCGTTGACAGTAAAATTCCGGGATATTATGCATTTGTATACGGTATTCTTGACAGCTCTGATGTATTTAACTCCGGTTATCTATCCGATGAGTATGTTGCCGGGATGGGTATATAAGATTGTTTCTATTAATCCAATCACTATGATTATGACTATTTTCCGTAATGTGGTGATTTATAATACGATTCCGACATTACTTCAGTTTATGATTCCACTTGCGATTGTAATATTTACACTTTTTTTAGGATTGTGGGTGTTTTATAAAGAGCAGGATACATTTATTTTAAACTTATAGTAGATGGGAGTTAGATTATGGATCAAGATACAATTATAAAAGTAGACCATGTCTCGATGCAGTTTAATTTGTCCAGTGAAAAAGTGGACAGTATTAAAGAGTATTTTATCAAAAGAGTAAAAAATAATTTGAAATATGATGAATTCTGGGCTTTGAAAGACGTGAACTTTGAGGTGAAAAAAGGAGAATCGGTCGCATTAATCGGTTTGAATGGCTGTGGAAAGAGTACACTTCTGAAGGTAATTGCAGGAGTATTGAAACCAACAATCGGAAAAGTAACTGTTGCAGGTTCGATTGCTCCGATGATAGAACTTGGTGCAGGATTTGATATGGATTTGACTGCGCGAGAGAATGTTTATTTGAATGGAGCTATTCTTGGATACAGAAGAGAACAGATGGACGAATATTATGATGATTTGGTGGAATTTTCTGAATTAGAAGAATTTATGGATGTGCCGATTAAGAATTTTTCATCTGGTATGTTGGCACGATTGGCATTTTCAATTGCAACAATTGGAAAACCGGATATTCTGATTGTAGATGAAGTGTTGTCTGTTGGAGATTTTCGGTTCCAGGAAAAGTGTGAAAAGCGAATTCATGGTATGATGAAAGAAGATACGACTATTTTATTTGTCTCTCATAGCATTGATCAGGTGAAAAAAATCTGTAAAAGAGCAATTTGGATTGAGAAAGGTCATATTCGTGATGATGGACCAAGTGAAATTGTTGGAACAGAATTTGAGCGTGCTTATTATGCCGGAGAATTAGAATAGAAGGTTGAAAATGATGAAAGCTATAAAAAAAGTATTAATAGTTATTTTAATTATTGTGGCAGGGGTTGCCTATTCTTATGGAACATGGTCAAGAGCAATATTTAATACAAACATTGGGAGCTTGTCTTATGAAAAAACAGATTTTTTAACTACAGGATCTATTGTGGAACAGAATTTCGTGTGTGCAAGTAAAGGTTTTTCGGGATTTACAATCAAGCTTCTGAAACAGGACGGACAGCAACTTGGAGACTATGATTGGTCTGTTCAGGAAGTTGAGAGTGGGGATGTTATTGCAGAAGGAACAATTGGTGAAAAAGATACACAGACAAGATTGTTTCAGAGCAGTATGCCTCAAAAACAGGGAATGATTCAAGTGGAGATTCCACGTCAGGAGAATAGTAAGGGGAAAGAGTACAAGTTAACATTAAAAGCTACAGAGATGCAGGATACAGAGTCTGCAGCTGTCTATATGACAGAAAAAGGAAACGTATCTAGCGAGTTGAAGGTGAATGGCGAAGTTGTCACTGACCGGGCTAGTATTGTGAAGGCTGACTGTAAGCGGTTCAATGTAGAGACATTTATTGTCTTTTTGGGAATCGGGGTATATCTCTGGGCTTTTATAAAATTCATGTATAAGTTATTCAAATAGAATAACTGACGAGAGGAGTATATACTGTGGATGTTACAATTGTAATTCCAACAAAAAATGCAGGAAAACTATTCGACAAAGTTTTACGAGAAGTATTTGCGCAGGAGACTACGTATGAGTATGAAGTTATTTGTGTAGATTCTGGCTCCAGTGATAATACGCTTGAGATTATCAAGAAGTATCCTTGCAAACTCTATGAAATTCCGGCATCTGAGTTTGGTCATGGAAAGACAAGAAATTACGGTGCATCAAAAGGAACGGGAGAATATATTATTTTTATTACCCAGGATGCAATGCCAGCTTCTAACACATGGCTTCAGAATTTTATTGATGCAATGAAATCAGATCCAGAAATTGTTGGAGGTTTTGGAATTCATTATCCTTATCCAAATTGTAATGTGATAGACAAGAGAGATTTGTATTATCACTTTAAGAATTTTGGTGAGGATAATACAATATTCCAGTTGAATGATGGAAACAGAAAGAGATACCAGGAAGAAGAAGGATATAGACATCTGCTGTCATTTTTTTCGGATAATAATTCATGTGTGCGCAGAGATATATTTGAAAAGTATCCATATGAGGATGTGTCTTTTGCCGAGGATCAGATATGGGCAAAGCATATGATTGAATTAGGATATAAGAAGCTCTATTGTCCGTATGCACCGGTATATCATTCGCATAACTATAAATTATCCACATATTTTATGAGATATTATGATGAATATAAAGGGTTATATTATCTGCAACATTATCAAATCTCAAAGACGTGGATAAAAATACCGTTGATGATAGCAAAGCATACTTTATCAGATGCAAAATACATTCGTCATCTTCAGATTGGTAAAAAAGAAAAGATATACTGGTTTGTGTATTCTATGTTCCGCAATTTCAGTCGGTATTGTGGAGGATACTTGGGAGGAAAATATGACAGTTATTCTCTGAGAAAACAAAGATGGCTTGACCATAAAATTTCTCAGCAATATAAACAAAGAAAGGCGTAGATATGACAGTTCAGGAAGTTTTTAAGAAACTGATTCCTTTATATAAACAAAAGGGAATTAAAGGGGTATATAGAAAGTTTTTGGAAAAGGCAAAGGTAGTTCCAGCTAAGAATCAATTTATATATGATTATGATTATCTGATTGATGATGTAAAAATCCCTCTTTCACAGAAAGCGTATGAGGCACATAAGAATGATGAAACGAAAATTTTGAATTGGGTTATTCCAGAGATGGGAAAAGGTTCTGGAGGTCATTTGAATATTTTCCGCTTTGTATCATTTCTTGAAACGATGGGATTTCACAGTAGAATTTATCTATTTAAGGCACCTTCATTGCATGATAATGAAAGCGTACGAGAATTTTTAAAAGAACATTTCCCAATTTTAGATGAGAGAGTGGAAGCTTATTGGGATGTGAAGTATGCAAAGTTTGCACATGCAACTATTGCGACTTCTTGGGAAACAGCATACTTTGTGAAAAATTTTGACAATACAATTTCTAAATTTTATTTTGTGCAGGATTATGAGCCATTTTTCTATCCGCACGGTTCATATTATGAGCTGGCAAAAAATACTTATCGCTTTGGCTTCAGAGGTATTACTGCAGGAGACTGGATTAAGGATAAATTGATTGAAGAATTTGGTATGAAAGCAAATAGTTTTGGATTCTCTTATGATAAAGACATGTATGTACCATTGAAGAAAAAGAGTAATACAAAACGAGTATTTTTCTATGCAAGACCAGTTACACCAAGGCGTGATTTTGAAATTGGACTCTTTGCTTTGAAATTATTATGTGAAAAGATGCCAGAAGTAGAAGTAGTATTTGCAGGATGGGATATTAGCACTTTTGAGATTCCATTTAAGTATAAAGATATGGGAATTATGAGTGTTGATAAGCTTTCAAAAGTATATTCACAGTGTGATCTTTGTCTCATCATTTCTAATACGAATTTATCTTTATTGCCACTAGAAGTTATGGCATCAAATTCAGTTGCTGTTTGTTCCAAGGGAAGTAACAGTACTTGGCTCGTAAATGAAGAAAATGCAGTACTTGTAGAGTATGATCCGCGTAATATAGCAGAGACTATGGAGTATTATCTGACACATCCGGATGAACTGTCAGAAATCAGAAGTAAAGGACTTGAGTTTGCACAGTCTACATCTTGGAAAAAAGAAGCAGAAAAAGTACGTGATGCTTTATTGGAAGGAATAAAAGAAGATGAAAAATAAAAAAATCTTGATCATCGGTGGAAATGGATTTATTGGAAAAAATCTTGGAAGTACACTGGTAAAACGAGATGATTTTGATGTTTATTCATTTGACCTTGCATTTCCGGACAATGCAGTAGAAGGTGTTCATTATCTGAAAGGTGATTTTTTTGATGAACATGTTTTGCAGAATGCAATTCGGGGAATGGATTTGATTATTCATTCTCTTAGCACAGTTAATCCGGGAAATTCAAATGAGAAATATATGCAGGGATACGGACGGGATTTCATGCAGACGATTCGATTATGTAAGATGTTAATCGATCAAAATTCAAATATGATATTTTTGTCATCAGGCGGTACTGTATATGGAGTACAGGAAGAACAGCCAATAAAAGAGACAGCACTTCCGGTTCCGATCAATCATTATGGAAGTGTAAAGTTATGTATCGAAAGTGTTATACGTACGTTTAATACACAATTGCATACTAAAATGCGTATTGCAAGAATTTCGAATCCATTTGGTCCGGGTCAGGACTATCACAAGGGAGTTGGGTTTGTTGATGCGGCAATCAAAAAATCTATTTGTAAAGAAAGCCTTGAAATCTGGGGAGATGGAGAAAATATTCGCGATTATATTTACATCGAAGATGTTTGCAAAATGTTAGAAGCGCTTATTGATTACACTGGTGACGAAGAAGTATTTAATTTGAGCTCAAATGAAGGAATCAGTCAAAATATGGTTGTGGATATTTTGAAGAAAATTGATGGAGACTTTGATGTGCAGTATAAACCTGCTAGAAGTGTCGATGTGCGAAAAATTGTTTTGGATAATTCAAAAATACGTGCTATCTATAAAGGCAAAATTTGTTCATTTGAGGAAGGCGTAAATAAATATTATAATTATTTGAAAAATGTGACTAGATTAAAAAATAACTAGAACTCATCCGCAGGTTGAAATGACCTGCGGATAAATTATATACAGTGTGTAGTGTTTGGTGAAGGACAATCTATTTATAGTAGGAGAAAAGATATATGAAAAAGAAAATACTTATTGTTTTATTAACAGGAGTTTTATTGTCGGTTTCAGCATGTAGCAATTCTTCAAGTACAGATGCATCACGGTCTGATAACCAGAAAAATGAGCAGCAGAAATCAGATAATGATAATCAGAAAAATGAAAATCAAGAAGAACAGAGCAAGACTGACCAGGTGGCAGATGCTTCAGACAAAAAAGAAGATCAAACAGTACAGCAGGATAAATCGGCAGAAATTGTTATTTATACTAGCAATGATGATGCAACTGCGTTTGTATCGGAGAGTGTAAAGCTCGATGCATTGACACCGGAGAATATCATGAACGCATTAATTCAGAAATCTGTATTATCTTCAGATGTTCAAGTGTTAAAATGTGACAAGCAGACGGTAAACGGAGTGGAAAGCTTAAACGTGGATTTCAATGAAGCATTTGGCGCATATGTTTGCAGCATGGGGACAACTGGTGAGTATTATACAATCGGAAGTGTTGTGAATACATTCTTAGATGCCTTTGGATGCGAACAGATAAAACTTACAGTAGAAGGAAATACTTTGGAATCAGGACATGCAGAATATCCGGGATATATGGATCGTTTCGAGTAGGTTAAGAGGTGGAGAAAACTGAAAAAGCCAGGTTATTATTCGTCCGGAGAATTTGCACGTATGGCGCATGTGACGCTTCGGACAATCAGGTATTATGACAAACAGAATATTTTGAAACCATCGTATGTGACGGAAGCGGGAGCCAGATTCTATACAGATGAAGATTTTGCCAGATTGCAACAGATTCTTCTTTTAAAGTATCTTGGATTTACGCTGGACGATATCAGAGAGATGACCATTGATGATGCAGATTATCATTTTATGCTGAATTCTTTGAACATTCAGTTGAAGCTGGTGAGAGATAAGATTGAGCAGATGCAGCTTGTAGAAAAAGCAATACAGGATACGTCTGAATTGATTCAGAAGGAACATACCATTGATTGGAGCCAGATGCTGAATCTGATTCATTTGACTGGTATGGAGAAGAGTTTAAAAAACCAGTATCAGGATGCGTCAAATATATCCGCCAGAATTAATCTTCATAGCCTTTATTCTGTGAATAAGCAGGGATGGTTTCCGTGGATTTATGGGCAGCTTTGTGTGAGAGATGGTATGAAGGTATTGGAAATTGGCTGCGGTGATGGAACGCTCTGGAAGGAGAATAGAGAAAAACTTCCGGATGATATAGAGATTACATTGTCAGATACATCGGAAGGAATGTTACGAGATGCGAGACGTAATGTAGGAATTGGAGACCACAGGTTCCGGTTCCGGCATTTTGACTGCCACAGGATTCCGTATGAGGATCAGAGCTTTGATCTGGTAGTTGCCGGACATGTATTGTTTTACTGTGAGGATATACTACAGGTGTGCCGGGAAGTGAAGCGTGTATTAAAGCCTGGCGGAAGATTTGTGTGCAGTACTTATGGTGGCGAGCATATGAAAGAAGTTAGTGAATTGGTGCAGAGCTTTGATGACAGAATTGTTCTTTCAGCAGAAAAACTGTATGAAAGATTTGGGAAAGAGAATGGGGCGGAGATACTGGAACAATACTTTTCAGATGTTCATTGGAGGACATACGAAGATGAACTTGTAATTCCAGATCCAGAACCATTGATTTCTTATATATTGTCCTGTCATGGGAATCAAAGCCAGTATATTTTGGAGCGATATAAAGAGTTTCAGACTTATGTGCGGAAAAAGACGAAAAAAGGCTTTCGAATTACAAAAGATGCGGGAGTGTATATAGGATGTAATTCCTGAAGATTTTCTTAAATATTACAAAAAAGTTACATTTTTTGTAAAAAGTACTTGAAGGTGACCTTAGGTCACCTTTTATAATACAATCATGAACATGCCATAACTTTATAAGATATGGTGAAACTATGTATTGTATTTATTACAAGGAGGTTCCTATATGAAAGGAATTATTTTAGCAGGAGGATCTGGAACACGTCTTTATCCTCTGACTATGGTAACATCAAAACAGTTATTACCAATTTATGATAAACCGATGATTTATTATCCGATGTCTGTGCTGATGAATGCAGGTATCCGTGATATCTTGATCATCTCTACACCACAGGATACACCGAGATTCAAAGAGCTGTTAGGAGACGGACATCAGTTTGGTGTACATCTTTCGTATGCAGTTCAGCCAAGCCCGGATGGACTTGCCCAGGCATTTATCATCGGCGAGGAGTTCATCGGTGATGACACAGTTGCTATGGTTCTTGGAGATAATATTTTTGCAGGACACGGACTGAACAAGCGTCTGAAGGCAGCAGTAGAAAATGCTGAGACTGGCAAGGGTGCTACAGTATTTGGATATTATGTAGATGATCCGGAGCGTTTTGGTATCGTTGAGTTTGATCATGATGGGAAAGCTATTTCCATAGAGGAAAAACCAGAGCATCCAAAGAGTAATTATTGTGTAACAGGATTGTATTTCTACGATAACAAGGTTGTAGAGTATGCAAAGAGCCTGAAACCAAGTGCTCGTGGAGAGCTGGAGATTACAGATTTGAATCGTGTATATCTTGAAAAAGGGAACTTGAATGTTGAGCTTCTTGGACAGGGATTCACATGGTTGGATACAGGTACACATGAGAGTCTTGTAGACGCAACAAATTTTGTGAAGACGGTGGAGACACATCAGCATCGCAAAATTGCATGTCTGGAAGAGATTGCATACTTAAATGGATGGATTTCAAAAGAAGAAGTTTTGAAAGTTTACGAGGTACTGAAGAAGAATCAGTATGGACAGTATCTGAAAGACGTTTTAGATGGAAAATACCGCGAGAATTTATATTAAAATTTAAACTATTAAAAAGTGTATGACACAGAACTAATTTAATGATTTATGAAGGAGATTTTTAATTATGACAATTATCGTAACCGGCGGAGCTGGATTTATCGGAAGTAACTTTATTTTTCACATGTTAGACAAATATCCGGATTATCGTATCGTTTGTCTGGACTGTCTGACTTATGCAGGTAACTTATCTACACTTGCACCAGTTATGGATAACCCGAATTTCCGTTTTGTAAAAGAGAGCATCACAGACCGTGAAGCTGTTTATAAATTATTTGAAGAAGAGCATCCGGACATGGTCGTAAACTTTGCTGCAGAGAGTCATGTTGACCGTTCTATCGAGAACCCGGAAGTATTCCTTGATACAAATATCAAAGGCACAGCAGTTCTTATGGACGCATGTAGAAAATATGGTATCAAACGTTATCATCAGGTATCTACAGATGAAGTTTACGGAGATCTTCCACTTGACAGACCAGACTTGTTTTTCACAGAGGAAACACCAATCCATACTAGCAGCCCGTATAGCTCATCAAAAGCTGGTGCAGATCTTCTTGTTCTTGCATATCACAGAACATATGGATTGCCGGTAACAATCAGCAGATGCTCTAATAACTACGGACCATATCACTTCCCAGAGAAGTTGATTCCGCTTATGATTGCAAATGCACTGAATGACAAACCGCTTCCAGTATATGGAAAAGGTGAAAATGTGCGTGACTGGTTATATGTAGAGGATCACTGCAGAGCCATTGACCTGATCATCCATAATGGACGTGTCGGAGAAGTGTACAATGTTGGTGGACACAACGAGATGAAGAACATCGACATCGTTAAGATGATTTGTAAAGAGCTTGGAAAACCAGAAAGCCTGATCACATATGTTGCAGATCGTAAGGGACATGATATGCGCTACGCAATCGACCCAACTAAGATCCACAATGAGCTTGGATGGCTTCCGGAGACAAAATTTGCAGATGGTATCAAGAAGACAATTCAGTGGTATCTGGATAATAAAGAATGGTGGGAGACTATCATTTCCGGAGAGTATCAGAATTACTATGAGGAAATGTATGCAAACCGGGAGGGTATGAAATAATGAAAGTACTCGTAACTGGAGTAGCAGGTCAGCTCGGGCATGATGTGATGAATGAACTGGCTAAGCGTGGATACGAAGGAATCGGTTCTGATATTGCAGAAAGTTATAGTGGAATCCAGGATGGTACGCCAGTCGCATCTATGCCATACGTACAGATGGACATTACAGATAAAGCATCTGTAGAGAAAGTCCTTACAGAGGCAAATGCGGATGTAGTTATACACTGTGCAGCATGGACGGCTGTTGATCTTGCAGAAGATGAAGACAAAAAAGATAAAGTTTATGCAGTGAATGCAGAAGGTACAAAAAATATTGCTGAAGTATGTAAGAAGCTTGACAGTAAGATGGTCTATACCAGTACAGATTATGTGTTCAATGGCCAGGGTGAAGAGCCATGGCAGCCGGACTGCAAAGATTATCAGCCTTTAAATGTATACGGACAGTCAAAACTGGACGGTGAGCTGGCAGTTTCTGAGACACTGGACAAATACTTCATCGTGAGAATTGCGTGGGTATTTGGAAAGAATGGTAACAACTTTATCAAGACAATGTTGAAAGTTGGGAAAAATCATGATAAGCTTCGCGTAGTGAATGACCAGATTGGTACACCGACTTACACATTTGATTTGGCAAGACTGCTTGTAGATATGATTGAGACAGATAAGTATGGTTATTATCATGCAACCAATGAAGGTGGATACATCAGCTGGTATGATTTTACAAAAGAAATCTTCCGTCAGGCTGTAGAACAGGGACATTTAGAGTACGGAGAAGACAGAATTACAGTTGATCCTGTCACAACTGCAGAGTACGGAGTTTCCAAAGCTGCAAGACCATTTAACAGCAGACTGGATAAGAAAAAACTGGTGGAGAATGGTTTTACACCACTTCCGACCTGGCAGGATGCGTTAGGACGCTATCTGAAAGAGCTGAATATAGACGAACTATAAGGAGATGTGTAAAATGGGACAGATTAAAGTTGAAAAAAATGCAGGTGGCATTCAGGGACTTTGTATTATTGAACCGACTGTTCACGGAGATGCAAGAGGATACTTTATGGAGACATACAATCAGAAGGACATGGAAGAAGCAGGACTTACAATGCAGTTCGTACAGGATAATCAGTCTTGTTCTACAAAAGGTGTTCTTCGTGGGTTACATTTCCAAAAAGAATTTCCACAGGGAAAGCTCGTACGCGTCGTAAAAGGTTCTGTATTTGATGTAGCTGTTGACCTGAGAAGCGACAGCGAGACATATGGAAAATGGTTCGGTGTAGAGTTGACAGAAGAGAACAAAAAACAGTTCTATATTCCGGAAGGATTTGCCCATGGATTCCTTGTATTAAGTGAGATTGCAGAATTCTGCTACAAGTGTACAGATTTCTACCATCCGGGAGATGAAGGCGGTCTTGCATGGAACGATCCGGAGATCGGCGTGGAATGGCCGCAGCTTGTCGGAGAATATAAAGGAAATGCTTCTGCGGAAGGATACCATCTGGAAGATGGAACAGCACTGAATTTAAGTGACAAAGATCAGCTTTGGATAGGACTGAAAGATACATTCCATTTTTAGAGAATAAAGGACGGGCAAATTGCCCGTCCGATTTATTTTTTGAAAAGTTTTCTCGAAAACCAGTCTTTGATATAAGCAAAAGTATGTCTGAACAGATCGATTTCGATTATAAAGTAATTGCCAAGATGTTTGAACTGAAACTTTACCTTTTTTTGATTTTTTGCAGTTTTTAAGCCTTCGGTGAAACCTTCTTTATATTCTTTTCCAAAACCAATTTTGCAGAAGAACAGATATTTTACAAAATAACCAATTGCCAGAGGAATGAAATTTATTATTAATTGTAGAATTGGCATATTTTTGTAGTTCAAGTAAAGATTGTTACGTGCTGCAAGCTTAACTTTGAAAGCGTTATATTTGGATCCGCTTGTACCACTTCCGACATGGTAGACAAGAGCAGTAGGACAATACATATTATAATAGCCGAAAATACGTGCTCGATATCCAATATCAATATCTTCTAGATAAGCAAAATGATTTTCATCGAAATAACCGATTTTATCGAAAATACTGCGACGGTAAATGGCGGCACCTGCGCAGGCAGTAAATACTTCAGAATATTCAGTATAATTCGTGACCGGACGGCCGCATCCCCGGCAAACGCCCCAGCCAAGCAAAGTATATAAATCACCTGCGCTATCGATAAGCTCTGGATGATACATTTGAATCATTTTGCTACTGACAGAAAAAATCTTTGGATTTTTTTCGATAGCTTTTATCATTTCCTCTACATAATGTTTGTCCACAGTAGTATCGTTGTTTAATAAAATGACATATGGTGTTTCAGAGTGTTGGATACCAATGTTAACAGCTTTACTGAATCCGTAATTTTTCTGGAGCTTAATAAGCTCTATGTCTGGATAATTTTGCTCCATGTATTCGATACTTCCGTCGGAAGAAGCGTTATCTACAACCAAGATGTGAAAATCTTTACAGGTTTGATTGAATAAGGAGTTTAAACAAGGCTCCATAAAATGTTTCCCGTTATAATTTGGAATAACTATTGTTACTTTCATCTAATGTCCTCAATTCTGATAAATAATTTCAATTTATTATAACAGAGATTTGCATATTTAACAAATGTTGCGGAATTATTAATAAAATGTTAAGAAAATGCAGGGGGTGGAGGGTTGTCGATTAAGATGAGATATAGTATAATTTGGAGGATAATAAAGCTATATTTAGTTAGAATGGGTGAAAAAATTGATCAAAAACAATCAAAAATTATTAAATAGATTGCATATTGTGTTAGATGCAATAATTATAATATTCTCGTATGGAGTGTCATGGGTTTTTCGATTTAAAAGTGGATTTTTTGAATTATCATCATGGTATTTATCACTTGAGCAATATATGAAATTATTGATATATATTGTTCCTTTGTATTTAGTATTATATTATGCGTTTCATTTGTATACATCGAAACGGGTTCAAGGAAGACGACTGGAAGCATGGCATATTGTTCAGGCAAACTCGGTTGGTTTAATGATTCTGATTTTGTTCCTTTATTTGGGAAAAATGATGGATTATTCCCGTAAGATGTTTTTTGTGTTTTATTGTGTTAATATTTGCTTAGAAATAGTTGTACGCAATTTAATTCGTATGCTTTTGAAAAAATATAGAAAGCAAGGATACAATCAGAAACACATATTGTTGGTGGGATATAGCCGGGCAGCAGAAGGTTATTTGGATCGTGTAATGACTCATCCGGAATGGGGATATATTGTAAATGGGATTCTTGCGGATAACGTACCTGATAATACAGAATATCGAAGCGTTAAAGTTTTAGGAGGAACGGAAGAACTGGCGCATATTTTATCGGAAAATAAGATGGATGAAATAGTAATTACATTGGGACTTTCGGAATATCATAAATTGGCACATATAGTAAATATGTGTGAAAAATCAGGAGTTCATACAAAATTTGTTCCTGATTATAATAATGTAATACCGACAAAACCATATACAGAAGATATTCTTGGAATGCCGGTTATTAATATCCGACATGTACCGCTCAATAGTAATGTATTAAATGCATTTGTGAAACGGGCAGTAGATATTTTTGGTGCATTGGTAGCTATTTTATTATTTTCACCAGTTATGTTGATTACAACTATTATAATCAAAGCTACTTCACCGGGACCATTGATATTTAAGCAGGAAAGAATCGGACGGCATAATCGACCGTTTTATATGTATAAATTCCGTTCTATGGTTGTACAAGATGACAAAGATGAGAAAAAAGGATGGACGGTTAAGAATGATCCGAGAGTGACTCCGATTGGCAGATTTATTCGTAAGACAAGCATTGATGAATTACCACAATTGTTTAATATTTTGAAAGGTGACATGAGTCTGGTTGGACCAAGACCTGAAAGGCCGCAGTTTGTAGAAAAGTTTAAAGAAGAAATTCCAAGATATATGATAAAGCATCAGGTTCGGCCGGGACTTACCGGTTGGGCACAAGTGAATGGATACAGGGGAGATACATCGATTCGCAAACGTATTGAATATGACTTATATTATATTGAAAATTGGACACTGGGATTTGATTTTAAAATCATATTTTTAACTTTTTTTAAAGGATTTATCAATAAAAACGCATATTAAAAGGGGAGTGTAAAATGGCAAAGAAGCAAATGAATAAAAGACAGCAAAGATTGGAACGAGAGCGCAGGTTGAAAAAAAGAAAAAGAAAACGATTTGCCATTATAATTATCGAGATTTTAATTTTGGCAGCACTTGGTGTTGTAGCGTATGGAATGTTTGTTATGGATAAGATGGATATTACTACGTTAAACAAAGACAAATTAGAAGTGTATAAGGATACAGGAGATTATACGAACATAGCTTTATTTGGATTGGATTCCAGAGGAGGAGAACTGGAAGGTGCAGTGCAGAGTGACTGTATTATGATTGCCAGCATTAATAATAAAACAAATGAAATAAAATTAGTTTCTGTATATAGAGATACATTGTTGAAAGTGACTGAAGAAAAATATGGAAAAGCTAATTCTGCATATAACAGAGGTGGCCCGACAGAGGCTATTGCGTTGTTGAATCGAAATTTAGACATGGATATTGAAAAATATATCAGTGTAAACTTTAATGCATTGGCAGATATTGTGGATGCACTGGGTGGTATTGAAATAGACATGACGGATGAAGAAGTATATTGGACAAATGGATATTGTACAGAAACTTCTCAGGTAGTTGGAAGAAAAACAACAGAATTGAGTGGAGCCGGGGTTCATAAATTGGACGGAATTCAGGCAGTATCCTATGCAAGAATACGTTATACAGAAGGTATGGATTTTAAAAGAACACAACGCCAGAGAATTGTGCTTGAAAAAATTGCAGAAAAAGCACAGAAGGCAAATGTTGTTACATTAAATAATATTGTAAATAAAGTAATGCCTCAGATTTCAACGAATTTGACAACATCGAATATGCTTGGACTGGCAGCACATGCAGCTGATTATAAATTGGGAGAGATGTCAGGTTTCCCATTTGAAGTTACAACATGTGAAAAAGTAAAAAATCATAAAGGGTCTTATGTAACGGCAGTAGGACTTACTAAGAATGTAAGTGAATTACATGAGTTCTTATTTGGCGAAACAGATTACCAACCATCTGATACAGTAAAGCAGATTAATGATGAGGTGATTTATATGACAGGAGTAGATCCGGATACGTATAAATCAACAATGGATTATACGTATAGAAGCGGTGGAGATAACTCTGATGATGAAAATTAAATAAAGGAGTTAGAAAAAATTGAAAGTAGATGTGATTATTCCAACATATAAACCAGGTGAAGAATTTTTAGAGTTAATAAATAAACTGCAAAAGCAAGAATATGCGATTCATAAGATAATAATTATTAATACGGAAACAGACACATTTCCTGAAAAAATAAAAACAGAACCATATCCAGTGGAAGTTATTCATATCAGACCGGAAGAATTTGATCATGGTGGGACAAGGAATATGGGAGCCAGTATTTCGGAGGCAGAGATTGTATTATACATGACTCAAGATGCAATGCCGGAAGATGATCATCTAATAAGAAGTTTTGTGGAAGTATTTGAAAAACATAGGGATGTCGGAATTGCGTATGGAAGACAATTGCCGAGAAAAGAATGCAATGTTATTGAACGATATACAAGGAGATTTAATTATCCGGAAAAGAGTCGTGTAAAATCAAAGCAAGACTTGCCACAGATGGGAATAAAAACTTTTTTCTGTTCAGATGTATGTGCAGCATATAGAAGAAATTATTTGCTGAGTGCGGGTGGATTTGAAGATCCAACTATTTTTAATGAGGATATGATATTTGCCGGAAAAAGAATACTGGCGGGAGACAAGATTGCATATGTAGCGGAAGCAAAAGTAATACATTCACACAATTATACTGGTCTGCAGCAATTTCATAGAAATTTTGATTTGGCAGTTTCGCAGGCGCAGCATCCGGAAGTATTTGAAGGGATTCGCTCAGAAGGAGAAGGAATTCGTATGGTAAAATCAACGGCAAAATATTTGACACGAAGTGGTCAGCCGTTGAAAGCATTTCAACTTGTGTATATATCTGCATGTAAATATGCAGGCTATTTTCTGGGAAAAAGATATAAAAAATTGCCTTTGTGGTTCGTTTTGAAATGTACGTCAAGTAAAAAATACTGGAAAAAATCTTAAGAAATACGATTTTTGTTGAATTTTGTAGTAGAATAGGATATTATTAATCTGTTTAATTGTGTTCAAAGAAAGGATGTTTCGATGGCTAAGCAAAGAAAAAGCAGACGCAAGGTACATAGAGGAAGAAGAACTAAGAAAGGGTTTGCAACCTGGTCTCTTGGTAAAAAAATTGGTGTGATTGCAGTTAGTGTTTTATTAGTATTAGTAATAGGTGGCGGAGCAGCAGCTGCGGCGTATGTGACCAGCAAAGTAGATAAGATGGAAGTTAAACAGCTGGATGCTGATAAATTAGAGATTAATCAGGAAGTGGAACATAAAACCGGCTATTTAAATGTTGCACTATTTGGAGTGGATTCAAGAAAAGCTTCTTTAGGAAAAGGCACTCGTAGTGATACAATTATGATTGCAAGTTTGAATCAGGAAACCGGAGAAGTGAAAATAAGTTCTATATATCGTGATACGCTTTTGCAACAGTCTGATGGAACTTATAACAAGGCAAATGCCGCATATTCATTTGATGGAGTAGAAGGAGCTGTTGCTCTTTTGAATAAGAATTTAGATATGAATATTGAGCATTATGTGACTGTGAATTTTAACGCACTAAGCGATGTTATTGATGCGTTAGGTGGACTTGATATTGAGATGACTCATGAAGAGGCATTATTAACTAATGGGTATTATGAAGAGACAGCAAAAGTAACAGGACGTGAATATGAAGTTGTTAATGGAAACGAAGGCCTTATTCATGTAAATGGAGGACAAGCCACATCTTTTTGCCGTATTCGTTATACAAAAGGTGATGATTTCAAACGAACAGAGCGTCAAAGAATGGTTATAGAAAAAGTAGTGGAAAAGCTGCAGGCAGCAAATCTTGCTACAATTAATAAGATTATTGATGATGTGTTCGAAGAAGTAGGAACGAACTTTACGCTGGCAGAAATATTGTCTTATGCAAAAGGCTTTAAAAGTTATAAATTAGGTGAAACAACAGGTTTCCCTTACAATGTATCAACAGGAACTTTAAGTGGTATCGGAAGTACTGTTATACCTACAAATTTTACAAGTGATGTACAGCAGCTTCATCAATTCTTTTTTGGAGATGATGGATATACACCATCTGAGACTGTGCAAAATATAGAGGCGGGGATCAAAAAGAAGACATCTGATGTTGGAAACGGAACTACAAAAGGAACTACAAAAGATGATGCAGATGATAATTCCGGAAGTTCTACAAAGAAATCTTCTGGAAGTACAGGCTCAAATAAAACTTCTGGCACAAGTTCTTCTGGAAGTTCCGGCAGTGGAAGTCATTCGGGAAGTTCTTCATCCGGAAGTAGTTCCAATGGGGGAAGTAATTCCGGTAGTGGAAATGACTCGGGCGGAAATTCCGGTGGCGGCAGTTCTTCAGGAGGAGAATCTTCCGATGGTGGAAGTGATTCTGGTAGCGAAGAATAATGCATAACCATTGATAAAATACAGAAACTATAGAAAAAAAGAGGTAAAATCATGAAGTTTTTAAAGAGGATACTGGCTGCAGTTGCCTGCGTATGTGTGCTCGCTACTAGCGTGACACTTACAACCAATGCAGCTGGCGGTAGAATTTCTTTTACAGATCCAAGTACGGCTGTGGGAGATATGGTGGATGTAAAATGTGTGTTGAAGTCCAGTAGTGGAACACTTGGATCTACTTCTGTTACTCTTTCTTATGATAGTAGTGCGCTGAAGTTTAGTTCAGGAGACGGAGTAACATCTGAAGGAGATGGGACTCTGACATATACAGGAGATGGCGGTTCTTCTGAGGTGTCATTTACAATGACGTTTCAGGCTTTAACAGAGGGATCAACAGAGATTAAGGTGGCAAGCCAGGATGTGAAGTCTAGTTCTGGTTCAGAGATTAAGATGACAGAGGGTAAATCTGCGGTTAAAATTGCAGAAGGAGATCCGTCTAAGATTGTGGATGATACACAGTCCAAAGAAGATACTGATACGGCAGAGACTGCAGGCAGCGGTGTAACAGTAGATGTAAATGGAACATCTTATACGTTGAGTGATTTTGTAGAATCCTCTCTTCCGGCAGGATTCGCAAAGACAACGATGAATTATGAGGGCGCTGATCGTCCGATGGCAGTCAATGACACAAATGGCATTTATTTGGCATATCTTACATCTGCAGATGGCACATCTGAATTTTTCTTATATGATGATTCAAATGCAACATTTGCTCCGTATGAAATGATTGATATTTCTGATACAACTTCAATTGTGTTATTAAGTGATACAAGTGTACAATTACCATCTAATTATGTTCAGACAACTCTGACATTGAATGGAAAAGATTTTCCGGTGTGGCAGGATAAAGATAAAGATGGATTTTATTTGATGTATGCTGTTAATAATAACGGAACTAAGAATTTCTATGAGTATGATTCTCAGGAGAATACTTATCAGAGATGTGATATTAAGCAGGATACAGGAGCAAGCAAAGCTAAGAAAAAAGCGAATGGATTTTTTGATAAGATGCAGAATCTGGTTGATGGACATTTTAAAGTGTTCTCAATTATCTTTATCATTCTGTTGCTTTTGCTTATTATCCGTCTGATTGTGGTTCGCGTAAAGCTTCGCAATCGTGATATTGAGTTAGATGATCTGTACGATGAGTACGGAATCGACTTGGAAGAGGAAGAACCGAAACCGGCACCGAAAAAGAAGAATAAGAAAAAAGCACAGCCGGCACCGAAGAAGGGCAAGAAAAAGAGAGTCGTAGACGAAGATGACTTTGATGATTATGATGAAGACGACTTTGATGACGATGATTATGATGATTATGACGACGATCGTTATGATGACGAGGATGACTATGCAGAAGATGACTTTGAGGAAGAATTTGATGAAGTCAGAGAAGCACCTCTTCGTACAGTAAAATTTGACGATTTTAATACTATCACAGATATGTCTTTATACGAAGATGAGAATTTTGAGTCATTTATGATGGATGAAGAAGACGAGCGTGATACGGTAAATGATCTGGATGATTTGCTTAGCGAACGTCCAAAGGAGAGACGTAGTCATTCTGATAAAGATGATACTTTCCAGGTGGATTATATTGATCTGGACTAATGACAGATTAGGAACAGGTAGTAAGGGGAGGAATGCATAAGATGCATTCCTCTCTTGATAAATAGAAAAGTGTAGGAGAAGTATTATGTACGATTACGTAATTGTAGGAACGGGACTTTACGGAGCAATATTTACACATGAATTGGTAAAGGCAGGAAAAAAATGTTTGGTACTGGAGAGACGTTCTCATATCGGTGGTAATATTTATACAAAAGAGATGGAAGGTATTCAGGTGCATCAGTACGGAGCGCATATTTTTCACACAAGCAATAAAGAAGTGTGGGATTATATCGGACAGTTTGCAACATTTAACCGTTACACGAATTGTCCGGTCGCATACTATAAAGGTCAGATGTACAATATGCCGTTCAATATGAATACGTTTCATAAGATATGGGGTGTGACTACACCTGCTGAAGCAAAAGCGAAGATTGATGAACAGGTGAAGGAATACGGAGTAAAGGAACCGAAGAACTTAGAAGAGCAGGCCATCAGTCTGATCGGAAAAGATATTTATGAGATTCTTGTTAAAGGCTATACTGAGAAACAATGGGGCAGACGTGCGACAGAACTTCCGCCGGAGATTATCAAGAGGCTTCCGGTTCGCCTGACCTATGATAATAATTATTTTAATGATCTTTATCAGGGGATTCCGGTGGGTGGTTACACGCAGATTATTGAGAAGATGCTGGAAGGTGCAGATGTACGATTAAATGTGGATTATTTGAAAGAAAAAGAAAATCTGCGCGCACTTGGTAAAAAAGTAGTGTATACTGGTCCTATAGATGCGTATTTTGATTATTGTTATGGTGAGCTGGAATACCGTTCTGTGCGTTTTGAGACAGAGGTTTTGGATACAGATAATTATCAGGGAAATGCGGTTGTAAATTATACAGAATACGAAGTGCCATATACAAGAATCATTGAACATAAGCATTTTGAATTTGGAACTCAGGAAAAGACTGTTATTTCCAGAGAGTATCCAGTGACATGGAAAAAGGGTGATGAGCCATATTATCCGGTCAATGATGAGAAAAATACAGCACTCTACACAAGATATAAAGAACTGGCGCAGAAAGAGAAAGATATAATCTTTGGCGGGCGTCTTGGATTGTATCGTTATATGGATATGCATCATGTAGTGGATGCGGCGTTACAGGCTGTAAGAGAAGAAATGAAATAAGTGATAACGAGGTTGGAAACCAGGTATCATCAAATGAAGATAATGAATGTAAAGAAGGAGAAAGTATTATGAAATGGAAGCAGTTTCGTTTAAAAACAACGACACAGGCGGAGGATATTGTGAGTAGTATGCTGGCAGATCTTGGAATAGAAGGTGTGCAGATCGAGGATAAAATTCCTCTCACAGAGCAGGATAAAGAGCAGATGTTTGTAGATATTTTACCAGATATTCCGGATGACGATGGCACAGCTTACCTGACATTTTATCTGGATGAAGAAGAGGATGTTGCTCCGATCCTTATGAATGTAAGAAAAGAACTTGAAGATATGCGTGCTTTTTTAGATATCGGAGAATGTACGATCGAGGAGTCTGAGACAGAGGATGTAGACTGGGTCAATAACTGGAAGCAGTATTTCCACCAGTTCTATATTGATGATATCCTTGTGATTCCGTCCTGGGAAGATGTAAAGCCGGAAGATAGCGACAAGTTGGTTATTCACATTGATCCGGGTACAGCATTTGGAACAGGTATGCATGAGACAACACAGCTTTGTATCCGAGCATTAAAAAAATATGTAACTTCTGAGACGGAGATTCTTGATGTAGGATGTGGAAGTGGTATTCTCGGAATGCTGGCGCTGAAATTTGGAGCAAAGCATTCTCTCGGAACGGATTTGGATCCATGTGCGATTGATGCGACTCATGAGAATATGGAAGTGAATGGAATCAGTAAAGAACAGTACGAGGTTATGATTGGTAATATTATCGATGACAAGGAAGTTCAGGACGCAGTCGGATATGAGAAATACGATATTGTAGCAGCTAATATTCTGGCAGATGTTCTTGTCCCACTGACACCGGTGATCATTCATCAGATGAAACCGGGTGCTGTGTATATTACAAGTGGTATTATTGAAGATAAAGAGAATGTCGTTGTAGAGGCTGTAAAGGCCGCTGGTCTGGAAGTACTTGAAGTCAATCATCAGGGCGAATGGGTATCTGTTGTTGCAAGAAAGAATGCTTAGAGGAGAGTTGAGATGCAGCATTTTTTTGTAGATGCCTCGCAGGTATCAGAAAATGGAATTCGAATTGAAGGTTCTGATGTGAATCATATGAAAAATGTGCTCCGTATGCGTATCGGTGAAGAATTGACCGTCAGTGACGGTGAGGGATGCGAATATCTTTGTACGGTTCGTGAATTTGAAGAAGATCAGGTATTGCTTCAGATTTCGGAAGTTCATGCATCAGATGCGGAGCTTCCGTCGAAAATTTATCTTTTTCAAGGGCTTCCGAAGCAGGAAAAGATGGAATTGATCGTGCAAAAATGTGTAGAGCTTGGAATATTTGCGATTGTTCCAGTATCTATGAAACGTTGTGTCGTGAAGCTGGATGCAAAAAAAGGTGTGAAGAAGGTAGAACGTTGGAATTCAATTGCAGCCAGTGCTGCGAAGCAGTCCGGAAGAGGTGTTGTTCCGGAAGTGATGCCGGTTATGTCTTACCGGGAAGCGCTGAAGATGGCCAAAGATCTGGATGTTGTTCTGGTTCCTTACGAATGTGCGGAAGGTATGGCGCATACGAAAGAGTTGATTCAGGCTGTAAAGCCAGGGCAATCAGTAGGAATCTTTATTGGACCGGAAGGTGGATTTGATCTGGAAGAAATCGAACAGGCAAAGGAGATGGGCGGTCAGATCGTGACACTTGGCAAGCGTATTCTTAGAACGGAGACAGCAGGACTTGCATTATTGTCTGTATTGATGTTCCATCTGGAAGGATAACATATACAGGCAGTAGGTTACACCTTGTAAGTTGAGGCATATCTTGATAATAAGAAGAGAATAGGATTAGGAAGTGAGATAGAATGAAAGAGGTATATTTGGACAATTCTGCGACGACGAGAGCATATCCCGAAGTAGGAGAACTGGTTCGTAAGGTGTTGTGCGAAGATTATGGAAATCCATCTTCTATGCACCGCAAGGGCGTGGAAGCTGAAAAATATATAAAAGAGGCAAAAGAGACTTTTGCAAAGCTTCTGAAAGTGCAGGAAAAAGAAATTTTCTTCACTTCGGGAGGTACAGAGAGTGATAATCTGGCGTTGATCGGTGCGGCAAAGGCGAATAAAAGAGCGGGTAATCATTTGATCGCATCCGGAATCGAACATCCGGCAATCATCAATACGATGCGTTATCTGGAAGAAGAGGGATTTCGTGTTACATTTCTTCCGGTGGATCGTTACGGAAGGATCAGTCTGGATGCGTTAAAAGAGGCTCTGTGCGAAGATACGATTCTTGTATCTGTGATGTATGTAAATAATGAAGTTGGTTCTGTTCAGCCAATTCAAGAGGCGGCCAGCATTGTGAAAGCATACAAAAAAGATATTTTATTCCATGTAGATGCTGTACAAGGATTTGGAAAATATCAGATTTATCCGAAGCGTCTGAAGGTAGATATGTGTTCCATCAGTGGACATAAGATTCATGGACCAAAGGGTATCGGAGTTCTTTATATTGATGAGCATGTGAAGATCAAACCGATTGTATTTGGCGGTGAGCAGCAGAAAAATATTCGATCTGGTACGGAAAATGTACCGGGGATTGCTGGAATCGCGTTGGCTGCGAAGATGATCTACGATAATCTTGATGAGAAAGTAGCAGCTATGCGTGCGATGAAGGAGCATTTTATCGAAGGAGTGAAAAAGATTCCAGATACGACAATCCATGGACTTTATGACGAAACGAGTGCACCGCATATCATTAGTGTGGGATTTGCAGGAATTCGAAGCGAGGTCTTGCTTCATGCATTGGAAGATAAAGGTATTTATGTATCCAGTGGATCTGCATGTGCATCGAATCATCCGCAGATTAGCGGTGTTTTAAAAGGAATTGGTGCAGGACAGCAGTTCTTGGATGCAACACTTCGATTTAGTCTTTCGGAATTTAATACAATGGAAGAGATTGACTATACGCTGGAGACTCTGTATAATATAGTACCGATGCTCAGAAAATATACCAGACATTAGAGATAAATGAGGAGAAGATCGATGAGATTTCATACATTTTTATTGAAATACGGGGA
>CAKRCL010000018.1 GCA_934307335.1 uncultured Dorea sp.
ACAGAGACAGAGACAGACCTCTTCGGTGAGCAGGCAGTACTTTGTGGTGGTGTATGTGCACTTATGCAGGCTGGTTTTGAGACACTTTGCGAAGCAGGATATGATCCGAGAAATGCTTACTTTGAGTGTATCCATGAGATGAAACTGATTGTTGATTTGATTTATCAGTCAGGATTTGCAGGAATGAGATATTCAATCTCTAATACAGCTGAGTATGGTGACTATGTAACAGGACCTAAGATTATCACAGAGGATACAAAGAAAGCTATGAAGAAGATTCTTTCCGATATCCAGGATGGAACATTTGCAAAAGAGTTCTTACTTGATATGTCTCCGGCAGGACGTCAGGTACATTTCCAGGCTATGAGAAAACTTGCAGCAGAGCATCCATCAGAGAAAGTAGGAGCAGAGATCAGAAAACTGTACAGCTGGAACGGAGAAGACAAACTGATCAATAACTAATTAGAACAGACAGAATAAAAGATCAGAGTATACAGATTCATTTGAGAAGAAGTTCTGTGGCACATGTTTGTGCTGCGGAACTTCTTTATATAATAGGAAATTGCATTTCCTATTATATAAAAAGCCTCCGGCAGGATGCGCACTCGCGCGAATAAGAATTATGTCGCAAGCGACCGCGCTCAGCGCGAGAATGTGCCGAGGCACATTCTTTGTCCCGTATAAAATTTTAAAAATATTGTAGAATATAGACAATAAAATGTAAATTGGGTTTTCAAATACGGGCAAATGTGATAAAATATGGAACATAGTAATGATAGTTGGGAGATAATTATTACGAACGACTGGAAAAGAATGCATCAAGGGAGGTATTATTTATGGATGACAGATTAGAGAACCTACGGTCGACGAAAAATCCAAAAGCACGTATCAAGATTATGAAAGGACATTTTGCTACCAGCAATTCACACTTGGATACTTATATTGATATGTCAACAGTTAAGATTCGACACAATAATGCGAGAGAGGCAGCGAAAGTACTGGCGCAGGAGTATGTGACGAGTACATATGTCGATACGATTGTATGTCTTGATGAGACAAGTGTGATCGGAGCATTTATGGCAGAACAGCTTGCAGACAGCACACATATGGCACTTAGCGCTAAGAATAATATTTCTGTGATTACACCGGAGTATAATGGACTGGGGCAGATTATGTTCCGAGACAATCAGCAGAGAATGATCAAGGATCAGCAGGTACTTGTACTGGCTGCATCAATTACAACAGGAAAGACGATTAAAAGAGCGATTGATTCTGTATTATATTATGGTGGAACCATCTGTGGAGTATCATCTATCTTTAGTGCGGTGACAAAGGTTGCAGGTATGGAAGTGAAGACGATCTTTACAAGTAAGGATCTTCCGGCATATCATGCATATGAGCCGAGCAAATGTCCGATGTGCGCAGCAGGAGAAAAAGTTGAAGCTATTGTAAACAGTTTCGGATATTCAAAACTGTAAGAGAGAATCAGTTACTTTGATTAAAACAAGAAGACAAAAAAGACAACCACATGACGGTATGGTTGTCTTTTTATTATTCTCTATGAATTAAGCAATTCCGTTAACAGCTTTTGTCAGACGGGAAATCTTTCTAGAGCATGTGTTTTTGTGATATACACCCTTGCTTCCAGCTTTGTTGATTTCAGCGATCGCCTCTTTAAGAGCTACAGCAGCTGTTGCTGCATCTTTATTCTCTACAGCTGTCTCAACTTTCTTTACATAAGTTTTAACTTTAGACTTGATTGCTTTATTTCTAGCAGCCTTTGTCTCGTTTACTAAAATTCTTTTCTTTGCGGATTTGATATTAGCCAATTCGTCCACCTCCAATATCTATGATTTCGATTTTAATGATCGGTTCGACAGATCCGGACACGGACGTTCTCTCGAACACACTCATTCATTTTAGACCAGTAGACTTGTTCTGTCAATACATAATTATTGAAATATTGTAAAAACTACTATGAAAATAATATTTGCAGGAATAAGAAGGAGAGGATCATGGTGGAAAGATGCAATATAAGGACGGATCTGGCGTTGGAGGATAAGGAACGCTTTGATTCAGAACGAGTAGAAGTGCCGGGTGTTGTGTTGCATGAAACGTATGATGAAGAACGGGAAATCCGTGTTACTACAGTTCGGATTGAGACGGAAAATGGAGCAAAGACGATGAGAAAACCGGTTGGGACATATGTTACGATTGAAGCTCCCAATCTATCATTACCAGATGAGGGGATACACAGAGAAGTTTCAGAGGAATTTGCAAAATATTTGTTAGAAGCGATGGGGAAAGTTGGAAAAAAGGAGAGAAAAAAAGCAGGAATTCTTGTGGTTGGATTAGGAAATAGAGAGGTGACACCGGATGCACTTGGGCCGTATGTGGCAGATAATCTGAATATTACAAGGCATATTATAAAAGAATACGGAAAGTATGCCATGACTGAAAACGACTCATTTATAATTAGTGCGATCGTTCCCGGGGTCACGGCACAGACAGGAATGGAAACGGCAGAAATTCTAAAAGGTATTGTGCAGGAGACAAAACCAGATATTCTTGTTGTAATTGATGCTCTGGCTGCACGTAATTCCAGAAGACTGAACCGGACAATTCAGATTGCTGATACAGGAATTAATCCGGGATCCGGTGTCGGAAATTATCGAAATGCGATTACAAAGGAAACGGTTGGTGTTCCGGTTATTGCAATTGGAGTTCCGACAGTTGTGGATGCGGTAACGATTGTCAACGATACTATGGAAAATCTATTTGCAGCATTAGAAACATCGGAATCATTAAAAGGAGTCGGGCTTGTGTTGCAAGGGTATAGTGAAGCAGAAAAATATGAATTGATCAGAGAACTGATTGCTCCGAATCTTAACACACTTTTTATGACACCAAAAGATATAGATGAGACGGTAAAAAGATTGAGTTTTACGATATCAGAAGGATTAAATCTTGCATTTTCCGGACGGACATGCACATAAGAAAAGAAACTGCATCATATATTGTTAGAACTCAGAAACATGTAAATTGTGGGGCGGTGCGATGCAAAGAAAAAAGAAGAGGAATCGGCTGTTGATGCTTTTGATTGTGGTAATTTTAATCATTTATGCTTTTTATGATATAGGCAATCTCAAGGAAAGCATGGGGATAAATTCCTTTTTTTGTCTGGCTGGACAAAATGTCCTGAAAGAAGCAACGAATTTTTTGCTTCCAGGACTTACATATGTAAATGAAGATAAAACAGACACATTTTCTGGAAGGATTGAAAAAAGTATGCTAAACCTGATACCAATTAGTGAATATGTTCGAAATCATGAAGAACCGGATACGGCACAGGAAGATACGTTGACGCGGGTTATGATTTTGGAAAATCAGGCTAATGATGAAAATATGATTGATGAAAATGGAGATCTGATTCCGGCAGCAGGAAAATCAAATACAGAAGTGCCAACAAGTGGACCTGTTCAGGAAATTAATTTGGATCAATTGAATAATTATGAGTATCTGACCGGTACATTTTATACGATTGATGGGACGACTATGACGAGTCCGGAAGAGTTAAATGCTGAAAAATTTCTAGAGAAAAACCTGGCACTTAATCTGGCAACAGGAGGCCCGAAGGTATTGATTTATCATACACATTCTCAGGAGGCCTTTGCGGATTCGGTGGATGGAGATGCGTCCACGACAATCATGGGAGTAGGTGGGTATCTTGCAGAACTATTAAATACAAGAGGAATCGAGACGATTCATCATGAGGGAATCTATGATCTGATTGATGGAAAAATGGACCGGAGTAAGGCGTATCAGCTTGCAGAGCCGGAAATTCGAAACATATTAAAAGAAAATCCAAGTATTGAGGTAGTCATAGATCTTCATCGGGACGGAGTGGCAAAGACGACACATCTTGTAACAGAGATACACGGAAAACCGACAGCACAGATTATGTTTTTTAATGGACTGAGCCGGACAAGAAAGAATGGCGAGATTACATATCTGAATAATCCATACAGGGAGGATAATCTGGCTACATCTTTTCAAATGCAGCTTATGGCAGCCAGATATTATCCCGGATTTACCAGACGCATTTATCTAAAAAGCTACCGATATAATATGAATCTTGCACCCAAATCTATGTTGATCGAAGCGGGGGCACAGACAAATACGGTGGAAGAGATGCGAAATGCAATGGAGGTACTGGCAGATGTGCTGGATTTGGTCCTGACGCCTTAATTAATCGAGAATCTGTTTGCCTGGGGTGCTGTTTTGTGTTATATTTAAATGATGTCAGAGGCGCCGATGTGAACGATATGTTTTAGCGCCTCATTAATTATAGAAGAGAAAGGAACTTATAACACATGGCAAAGAACAACTCTTATGATGCGGATAGTATTACCGTCTTGGAAGGATTGGAAGCAGTTCGAAAGAGACCGGGAATGTATATCGGAAGTGTGTCCACAAAAGGACTGAATCACCTCATTTATGAGATTGTGGATAATGCAGTAGATGAGCATCTGGCCGGATTCTGTACGGAGATTCATGTAACACTTGAAAAAGATGGTTCGGCGACAGTCTCAGATAATGGACGTGGTGTTCCGGTAGGAATGCATGCAAAAGGAGTGTCAGCAGAACGTATCGTCTATACAACACTTCATGCCGGTGGAAAATTTGATGACTCTGCATATAAGACCAGTGGTGGACTGCATGGTGTGGGTTCCTCAGTCGTGAATGCATTATCTACATATATGGACGTACAAGTCAGTCGTGACGGATATATTCATCATGACAGATATGAACGTGGTGTTCCGGTTATTGAATTGGAGGACGGACTCCTTCCGACAATTGGAAAGACGAGAAAGACCGGAACAAAAGTAAATTTCCTTCCGGATGATACAATTTTTGAAAAGACGAAATTCAAAGCAGAAGAAGTAAAAAGCCGTATGCATGAGACGACTTATCTGAATCCTAAGCTTACGATTATATTTGATGATCTTCGAGGTACAGAACCGGAACATATTGTTTACCATGAGCCGGACGGAATTCTTGGATTTATCCGTGAACTTAACGGAAAAAAAGAAGTGGTTCATGATCCTGTATATTTTAAAGGAGAAGCAGACGGTATTGAAGTAGAAGTGGCATTTCAGTATGTAAATGAATTTCATGAAAATATTCTTGGATTTTGTAATAATATTTATAACAGTGAGGGTGGTACACATCTGACCGGATTTAAGACGACATTTACTACCGTTATCAATCAGTATGCAAGAGAGCTCGGAATTCTGAAAGATAAAGATCCGAATTTTACTGGTGCAGACGTAAGAAATGGAATGACGGCAATTGTGTCGATCAAGCATCCGGACCCGAGATTTGAGGGACAGACGAAGACGAAGCTGGACAATCCGGACGCATCAAAAGCAACAAGTAAGGTTGTGGGAGAGGAGATTGTAAGATTCTTTGACCGTAATCTGGAGATTTTGAAAAATGTTATCGGCTGCGCCGAAAAAGCGGCGAAGATCCGTAAGACAGAAGAGAAGGCAAAGACAAACCTCCTGACGAAACAGAAATATTCTTTTGACAGTAACGGAAAGCTTGCAAACTGTGAGAGCAGGGATGCATCTAAGTGCGAGATATTTATTGTAGAGGGAGATTCTGCCGGTGGCTCTGCGAAGACAGCCAGAGACCGAATGTATCAGGCAATTTTGCCGATCCGTGGTAAGATTTTGAATGTAGAGAAAGCCAGTATTGATAAAGTTCTGGCAAATGCTGAGATCAAGACGATGATAAACGCATTTGGATGTGGATTTTCCGAAGGGTATGGTAATGATTTTGACATTACTAAATTGCGTTATGACAAGATTATTATTATGGCGGATGCCGATGTGGATGGAGCACACATTTCCACATTGCTTTTAACATTGTTCTATCGTTTTATGCCGGAATTGATCCAGGAAGGACATGTCTATATTGCAATGCCGCCACTTTATAAGGCAATGCCGAAAAAGGGCGAAGAAGAGTATCTATATGATGACAAAGCACTGGAAAAATATAGAAAAACACATGATGGTCCGTTTACACTGCAGCGATATAAAGGTCTGGGAGAAATGGATGCAGACCAGCTCTGGGAGACAACTTTGAATCCAGAGACAAGGCTTTTGAAATTAGTTGAGATTGAAGATGGAAGAATGGCTTCCAGTGTAACGGAGATGCTCATGGGTACAGAAGTACCGCCAAGACGTGCATTTATCTATGAAAATGCAACAGAGGCAGAGCTTGATATTTAGTATGAAAAGATTCGTATGGCAGGATATGCCAGGTGAAATATAGGAGTAGAGAGAATATATGCAGGATTCACAGATTATCAGAACGGAATATAGTGAGTTGATGAAGAAGTCTTACATTGATTATGCCATGAGCGTTATCATTGCCAGAGCACTTCCGGATGTCAGAGATGGTCTGAAACCGGTACAGCGCCGTACGCTTTATGATATGTACGAGCTTGGAATCCGTTATGATAGACCATACCGAAAATGTGCTCGTATTGTTGGTGATACGATGGGTAAATATCATCCACATGGGGATAGTTCGATTTATGACGCATTAGTTGTCATGGCACAGGAGTTTAAAAAAGGAATGATTCTCGTGGATGGGCATGGTAACTTCGGCTCTATTGAGGGAGACGGAGCTGCGGCTATGCGTTATACAGAGGCGAGACTTGCAAAGATTACCCAGGAGGCATATCTGGCTGATCTGGATAAGAATATTGTAGACTTTGTTCCGAACTTTGATGAGACAGAAAAGGAACCGGAGGTTCTTCCGGTACGAGTACCGAATCTGTTGATCAATGGTGCAGATGGCATTGCAGTTGGTATGGCGACCAGTATTCCACCACATAATCTTGCGGAAGTCGTTGACGCAGTGGAAGCTTACATGAAGAATGAAGAGATATCCACGAAACAATTAATGAAATATATCAAAGGGCCGGATTTTCCGACGGGTGGAATTGTTGTAAATAAAGATGATCTTCTTGATATCTATGAGTCTGGAGTTGGAAAGATCAAAGTCAGGGGCAAAGTGGAAGTCGAAGAGATGAAAGGCGGCAAAAAACGTCTTGTTATCACAGAGATTCCATATACAATGATCGGTGCAGGAATCGGAAAATTCCTCAACGATGTGTGCGCTCTTGTAGAGACGAAAAAGACAAATGACATTGTAGACATTTCAAATATGTCCTCTAAAGAAGGAATCCGAATTGTAATCGAACTGAAAAAGGGAGCAGATGTAGAGAATCTGAAAAATATGCTCTACAAGAAGACAAGACTGGAAGATACATTTGGAGTCAATATGCTGGCTGTGGCAGATGGACGTCCGGAGACGATGGGGCTGAAGAAGATTATCGAACACCATGTGGATTTTCAGTTTGAACTGGCTACGAGAAAATATAAGACATTGCTCGCAAAAGAACAGGATAAAAAAGAAATTCAGGAAGGACTCATTAAGGCTTGTGATGTCATAGACCTGATTATTGAAATTTTGCGAGGAAGCCAGTCGGTTGCAGATGCAAGAGCATGTCTGACGCAAGGAATTACAGAGAATATCAAGTTTAAATCCAGTATTTCTAAGAAGATGGCAGCAATGCTCCGTTTTACAGAGCGGCAGGCGAATGCAATTTTGGAGATGCGCCTTTATAAACTCATTGGACTGGAAATTGAAGCTCTTATAAAAGAGCATGAAGAGACTTTGAAAAATATTGCAAAATATGAAGATATTTTGAATAATTATGATTCAATGTCAGATGTGATCATAGAAGAACTGGAACATTTTAAAAAAGAATACGCAAGAAAGCGTCGTACAGTCGTAGAAAATGGACAAGAAGCTGTCTATGAAGAGAAAAAGATTGAAGAGCAGGAAGTTGTATTTTTGATGGATCGTTTTGGATATGCCAAAACGGTTGATGTGGCAACTTATGAGCGCAACAAAGAGGCGGCAGAAGCGGAAAATAAATGGATCGTAAATTGTCTTAATACCGGGAAACTGTGTGTGTTTACGAATACCGGTAAAATGCATCAGATCAAGGTGCTGGATCTTCCGCACGGAAAGTTCCGTGATAAAGGACAGCCAATAGATAACGTAAGTAATTATGACAGTACACAAGAGTTGGTTGTTTATATTTGTGATGAGTTACAGCTTCGGTATGCTAAGTTATTGTTTGCGACGAAGCAGGGGATGATAAAAAAAGTTCAAGGAAATGAATTTCAGGTGGCAAAGCGTACGATTGCAGCGACCAAGCTTCAAGAGGAAGATGAGCTGATCAGTGTTCAGGTCATCACAGATGATCAACATGTTGTTCTTCAGACAAGAGATGGATATTTCTTGAGATTCCCGGCAGAGGAAGTTGCGGAAAAGAAGAAGGCTGCAGTTGGAGTACGGGGTATGAAACTTCGAAAAAATGATGAGTTGGAACAGGTCTATCTTTTTGAAGAAGGAACCGAATATAAGATTCCTTATAACGAAAGGGAACTTACGTTGAGTCGGCTGAAAGTTGCGAAGCGGGATGGAACAGGAACGAAAGTACGAAACTAATCATTATAGAACAGACAGAAAGAAGGCGACGCAATGATTCAGGATATCAAACCACACAAATTTAATAATCAATATGATCAGAAAAAGAAACCAGACGAAGCCAGTATTTTATTATGTTATGATGGTAGAAAGGTGCTGGTGAAAAAGGAAATCTGTAAAGAAAAAACAAGGATCACATATCCGACATTTGCAGAGGCAGGAGTGTTGGATGATAGATCAGAGACTGCCAGCTATCTTTTTTCGGTAGACGAAAAAAGATATTATCTTGGCGATGATGAACAGGCAAGGATATTGGAAGATGGCGGATATGAGTGGATCGATCATCAGGAATTTCGAACTGTGGCTCCGAAATATGAAGCATTTGCCGGAATTACGGGATGGCAGCTTGCCAGATGGTATCGGGATCACAAGTTTTGTGGAAGATGCGGGAATATTATGGAACCGGATAGTGCAGAGCGTATGATGCACTGTCCCAAATGCGGTCTCATGGAATTTCCAAAGATTTGTCCTGCAGTTATAATCGGAGTGACAGATGGAGACAGAATTTTGATGTCTAAGTATGCCGGGAGAGAATATAAGAGATATGCACTTCTGGCTGGTTTTACAGAGATTGGCGAGACGCTGGAAGAGACAGTAAGGCGCGAAGTCATGGAAGAAGTTGGATTGAAAGTAAAGAATATTACTTATTATAAAAATCAACCATGGGCGTTTTCGGATACGTTGCTGGTCGGGTATTTTTGTGAGTTGGATGGATCTGATGAAGTGAAACTAGATGAAAATGAACTGGCACTTGCTGAGTGGTTCAAAAGAGAAGATATTACAGCAGAGCTTGATGACATCAGCCTGACAAATGAAATGATGCGGGTATTCCGGGATGGATATCAAATACCGACGGGTGTGGAAAACGGATTTTAATGAATGAAAGAATGGGAAGCTGACATTACTGCTGGCTTCCCATTTCGCTCAAGGTCCGGAAAAAATCCAGATCATCTTGTTTCAATTTTAAATTCGTACAATAATTCTTTCCTTCCGGAGTTGTGACATTAATCTCGATCAGGGTTCCTTCTTCCATTGCATTACCGGCAACTGCTTTTAAGAATAATGGGAACTTCGGGTGATTATTGCGAAAGCGATCCATGCCACTTTTTAATTTCTGGATCATTGCGATCTGATTAAAATTCATTTTAACCTCTCCTTTGTTATTTATGATGTTTCATTATACAATAGTAGAGATATTGTTTCAATATAAAACTCTGCAGAAGGGGAAGGCAGAGGATTAAATGCGAAAAAGCCCTTGATTTTTAGGCATCAGGGTGCTATACTTTGAATTAGTAACATAGGAATCGGCGTGAAGAGTGGACGAAAGTTCACTCTTCTTTGTTGCCATGGATCATGCCAAAAAGTTTGAGGAAACTTTTTGGGCAGTAAGGAGGATATGAATTGTCAAAAAGAGAAATTTATGAGCAGAAAACAGAAGAGATTCTGAATCCGATCATGGAGGAACTGGAATTTGAACTGGTAGATGTTGAATATGTAAAAGAAGGTAGTATGTGGTACTTAAGAGCATATATTGATAAACCGGGTGGAATTACAGTTAATGACTGTGAGGCTGTAAGCCGCAGATTATCAGACATTTTAGATGAGAAAGATTATATCGAAGATTCTTATGTTCTGGAGGTCAGCTCTCCGGGGCTTGGAAGACCTCTGAAGAAAGAAAAAGATTTTAAAAGAAATCTTGGAAAAGAAGTAGAAGTACGTACTTACCGTATGGTCGACAAGAAGAAAGAATTTACAGGACTTCTTGACAGTTATGACTATGAGGCAGGAACGGTCACAATAGAACTTGAAGATGGAACTATGAAGACATTTGAAAAAGGCGACATTGCGCTTATTCGCCTGGCGTTCGATTTTTAGATTAGGAGGAGATGTACGATGAACACAGAATTATTAGAAGCGTTAAATATTTTGGAAAAAGAAAAAGAAATCAGTAAAGAAACTTTGTTAGATGCAATCGAAAACTCTCTGTTAAATGCATGCAAGAACCATTTTGGAAAAGCAGACAACATTAAAGTTATTATGAATCATGATACATGTGAGTATCAGCTTTTTGCAGAGAAGACAGTTGTTGAAACAGTGGAGGATCCGCTTGAGCAGATCAGCCTTGATGAAGCAAGTCAGTTAGATGGTCATTATTCACTTGGTGATATTGTGCGTGTTCCGATCGAATCCAAATCCTTTGGACGTATCGCAACACAGAACGCAAAGAATCTGATCCTTCAGAAAATCCGCGAGGAAGAGAGAAAAGTAGTTTATGATCAGTATTTCGAAAAAGAGAAGGATATTGTAACAGGTATTGTACAGCGTTATGTAGGTAAGAATGTAAGTATTAATCTTGGTAAAGCAGATGCTATGCTGACAGAGAATGAACAGGTCAAAGGTGAAGTATTTAAGCCAACAGAACGTATCAAATTATATGTAGTTGAAGTAAAGAATACAACAAAGGGACCAAAGATTCTTGTATCTCGTACACATCCGGAGTTGGTTAAGAGACTGTTTGAGTCTGAGGTGACCGAGGTGAGAGACGGAATCGTAGAGATCAAGAGTATTGCAAGAGAAGCCGGAAGCAGAACAAAAATTGCTGTATGGTCTAATGATCCAGATGTAGATCCGGTTGGTGCATGTGTTGGTATGAACGGTGCGAGAGTTAATGCAATTGTCAATGAGCTTCGCGGTGAGAAAATTGATATCATTAACTGGAGCGACAATCCGGCAATTCTGATTGAAAATGCATTGAGCCCGGCAAAAGTTATTTCTGTAATGGCTGATCCGGATGAGAAGAAAGCAAGTGTTATCGTACCAGATTACCAGCTTTCACTTGCAATCGGTAAAGAAGGACAGAATGCAAGACTGGCAGCAAGACTGACAGGATATAAGATTGATATTAAGAGTGAGAGTCAGGCAATAGAGTCAGGTGAACTGCCGGAGAACTATATGGAACTCGGTGAAGGAGTATACGAAGAAGATGTATACGATGAGAATGAAGAAGGATACGTAGAAGAAGCCGAAGTTCAGGTTGAAGAGCCGGAAGATAACGGTGAGGAGGCGTAAAGATCTCATTGGGTGCAAATAAGAAAATACCTATGCGTCAGTGCGTAGGATGTCAGGAAATGAAAAATAAAAAAGAAATGATCCGTGTAATCCGTACCAGTGAAGGGGAATTTCTTTTAGATGCGACCGGACGCAAGAATGGACGGGGCGCATACATTTGTCCGAATCAGGAGTGTCTGAAAAAAGCAATTAAGAGCAGAGGGCTTGAGAGATCATTTAAACAGGCAATTCCGTCGGAAGTGTATGAGTCTTTGGAAAAGGAGATGACAGAGCTTGAAACCAGATAAGATTTTATCACTCATTGGGCTTGCAACGCGGGCAGGAAAGATTGCCAGTGGAGAGTTCTGTACGGAGAAGGAAGTAAAAACTGGAAGAGCAGCACTTGTTATTGTGGCAGAAGATGCTTCCGATAATACAAAGAAAAAGTTCCGGGATATGTGTGAATTTTATGAAGTGCCGATTTATTTTTATAAAGATAAAGATATCTTGGGGCATGCAATGGGAAAAGAATTCCGTGCATCTCTTGCAGTGTTGGATGAGGGTTTTGCAAAGGAAATCACGAAGCAGATGAAGATAGAAGATAATACGGTCGCATAGAGGAGGTAGTGTATATGTCTAAAATTAAAATATATGAGTTAGCAAAAGAACTTGATAAGCCAAGTAAGGATATTGTTGAGTTCTTAAATAAAAAAGATGTGGATGCCAAAACACATATGAGTACTATTGAAGATTCAGAAGCTGATATGGTAAGAAAAGCATTTGCTCCAAAGGCAGATGATGCAAAGGCTGAGGCACCAAAGAAGAAAAAAATTGTTCAGGTATTTCGTCCACAGAATACACAAAGTGGTGTCAGACAGGGAGGAAAGCGCCAGGGACAGGGACGTCCGGTAAATGGTGAAAAGAAAGACGATAAAAAAGAGAATCGTAATCAGAATGGAACTAGAAATAGTAAACCACAGGGTGGCAGAAAAGAAGTAAGAGACGAAAGACCGTCTCAGCCAATCCGCCCACGTCCGGATAGAATCCGTCAACAGGTTCAGCAGATGCATGAGGCTGAGGCAGCAGCTGCTGCTGAGAAGAAAAGACAGGAGCAGGAGAAAAAAGAACAGGAAAGACGTGAGAACCGTAGTCAGGGAAATCGTGAGAACCGTGATGACAGACGCGATAACCGTGGACAGGGCGGACGTGACGACAGACGTGACAATCGTGGACGTGATGACAGACGCGACAACCGCGGACAGGGCGGACGTGATGACAGACGTGACAATCGCGGACAGGGCGGACGTGATGACAGACGTGACAATCGCGGACAGAGCGGACGTGACGACAGACGTGACAATCGTGGACGTGATGACAGACGTGATAATCGCGGACAGAGCGGACGTGACGACAGACGCGACAATCGTGACGACAGACGTGATAATCGTGGACGTGATGACAGACGCGATAACCGCAAGAGTAGTCCGGTAATTCCTGAGCCGATTGTGGAAGGACAGAAGCCACAGAGAAATAAAGGAAAAGGAAAAGACGACTTTAAGAAGAAAGATTTCCATCATGATGAGGATCGTGTAGGAAAAGGCAAGAAAGGCAAGAATGAGCCAAAGACTCAGCTTCAGAAACCAGAGAAGAAAGAGCAGAAACAGGAAGAGCAGATCAAATCAATCACAATTCCTGAAGTTCTGACAATTCAGGAACTGGCAGATAAGATGAAAATCGTTCCATCTGTAATTGTAAAAAATCTCTTTATGCAGGGTAAAATCGTAACCGTCAATCAGGAGATCGATTATGAGACAGCAGAAGAGATTGCATTAGAATTTGATGTTCTTTGTGAAAAAGAAGAAGTTGTTGATGTAATTGAAGAATTGCTTAAAGAGGATGAAGAAGACGAAAGCAAGATGAAAAAACGTCCGCCGGTAGTCTGTGTTATGGGTCACGTTGACCATGGAAAAACCTCCCTTCTGGATGCAATCCGTAAAACGAATGTAATTGACCGTGAAGCTGGTGGTATTACACAGCATATTGGAGCTTCCGTTGTAGAAGTGAATGGAGAGAAGATCACATTCCTTGATACACCGGGACATGAAGCATTTACTGCTATGCGTATGCGTGGAGCAAGTTCTACAGATATTGCAATCCTTGTTGTTGCAGCAGACGATGGTGTTATGCCACAGACTGTTGAGGCGATCAATCATGCAAAAGCAGCCGGTGTAGAGATTATTGTAGCTGTCAATAAGATTGATAAACCAAGTGCAAACGTAGAACGTGTAAAACAGGAGCTTACAGAATACGAACTGATTTCAGAAGACTGGGGTGGAAGTACAATTTTTGTTCCAGTATCTGCAAAGACAGGAGAAGGTATGGAAGAATTAATGGAAATGATTCTTCTGACAGCAGAGGTTATGGAATTGAAAGCAAATCCAAACCGTCGTGCAAGAGGTCTTGTACTCGAGGCTGAGCTGGATAAAGGAAGAGGTCCGGTTGCAACAGTACTTGTACAGAAAGGTACACTTCGTGTTGGTGATGCAATTGCAGCAGGTTCTGCACACGGTAAGGTAAGAGCTATGATGGACGATAAGGGAAGACGTGTCAAAGAGGCAGGTCCGTCTGTACCGGTAGAGATTCTTGGACTGAATGATGTACCGAATGCCGGAGAAGTCGTTGTATGCTGCAAGAATGAAAAAGAAGCAAGAAGTTTTGCTGAGACATTTATTGCCCAGAACAAAGTGAAACTTCTGGAAGATACAAAGTCAAAACTTTCTCTGGATGATCTGTTTACACAGATTCAGGAAGGTAACTTAAAAGAACTGAATATTATTGTAAAAGCAGATGTTCAGGGATCTGTAGAAGCAGTTAAACAGAGTCTTCTTAAGCTGTCTAATGATGAAGTTGTTGTTAAAGTTATTCATGGCGGTGTTGGTGCAATCAACGAATCTGATGTCAGCCTTGCGTCAGCGTCAAATGCAATTATTATTGGATTTAATGTTCGTCCGGATACGACAGCAAAAGAGACTGCAGACCGTGAAGGTGTAGATGTTCGTCTGTATCGTGTCATCTATAATGCAATTGAGGATGTAGAGGCGGCTATGAAGGGAATGCTCGATCCGGTATTTGAGGAAAAAGTACTTGGTCATGCAGAAGTTCGTCAGACATTTAAGGCTTCCGGAGTTGGAACAATTGCAGGTTCTTATGTACTGGATGGTTTGTTTGAGCGTGATTGCTCTGTACGTCTGACTAGAGATGGAATCGTGATCTTTGAAGGACCACTGGCATCTCTGAAACGTTTCAAAGATGATGTAAAAGAAGTAAAAGCAGGCTATGAGTGTGGTTTCGTATTTGCGAACTTTAATGATATTAAAGAGGGTGACCTTGTAGAAGCCTTCAAGATGGTAGAGGTTCCAAGATAGAAGCCTTCAAAGGCCTTCTCTTAGGAGGAATAGAAATTGAGAAAAAGAAGTATTAAGAATACAAGAGTGAACACAGAAGTGCAGCGTGAACTCAGTGAGATTATCCGCCGGGGCTTAAAAGACCCGCGGGTAGCTCCTTGGACATCGGTTGTTGCAGTGGAAGTGGCGCCGGATCTTAAGACATGTAAAGCATATATCAGTGTACTTGGCGATGCAAAAGCACAGGATGATACAATTAAAGGCTTGCGAAGTGCGGAAGGTTTTATTCGTCGTGAGCTGGCAAGAACATTAAATATGCGCAATACTCCGGAAATCCAGTTTATCTTGGATCAGTCTATTGAGTATGGAGTAAATATGTCTAAGAAAATTGATGAGGTTACGAAGGATCTGAACGCAGAAGGTGATGAAGATGTTGAATCTGAATAAGATACTGGAGCCGGCAAAGACAATCGCTATCGGAGGCCATGTGCGTCCGGATGGCGATTGCGTCGGTTCTTGTATGGCAATGTATCAATATATTCAGAATAATTATCAAGACAAAGAAGTAGATGTATTTTTGGAAGACATTCCATCTACATTTTATAGACTCAAAGGCACAGACGAAATTCTGCATGAAATTGATGAGAATAAGCAGTATGATCTTTTTATTGCATTGGATTGTGGTGATGCCGGAAGACTTGGATTTTCGACTTCGTTATATTTAGCGGCAGGACATACACTTTGTATTGATCACCATATCAGTAATGCTTATTTTGCGCAGGATAATTATATTGTGCCAGATGCAAGTTCAACAGCGGAACTTGTCTATAATGTAATTGATAAAGACAAGATTACGAAAGATATTGCAGAGGCATTGTATCTGGGAATTGTTCATGATACGGGTGTGTTTCAATATTCCTGTGCAGGTCCGTCCACATTTCGTGCGGCGGCAGCACTTCTGGAAACCGGAATTCATGCATCAGATTTGATTTTGGATACATTCTATGAGAAATCCTATGCAAGAATGCAGATCTTAGGACGGGCATTGGTAGAGAGCTTTCTTTTTTTGGAAGGAAAATGTATTGTTTCTTATATTCGTAAGAAAGTGATGGATTTTTATGGTGTGAAACCGAAAGATCTGGATGGTATTGTAAGCCAGCTTCGTAATACACGTGGCGTTGAAGTTGCTATTTTTATGTATGAACTGGAGCCGAACGTATATAAGGTCAGTCTTCGTTCCGGAGATTTGGTAAATGTAAGTAAAGTCGCCGGATATTTTGGTGGCGGCGGTCATGAAAAAGCATCAGGTGTAACGATGAACGGGACACCGCAGGATATTTTGAATAATCTGGCAGAGCGTATTGAAGAGCAGTTGAAAGGACAGGCATGATACACGGAGTTATAAATGTATATAAAGAACAGGGATATACTTCTCACGATGTCGTAGCGAAGCTTCGAGGAATCGTGGGCCAGAAAAAGATTGGTCATACAGGCACACTGGATCCGGATGCGGTCGGTGTGCTGCCTGTATGTCTGGGACGAGCAACAAAATTATGTGATATGCTCACAGATAAAGATAAAATTTATGAGACGGTCATGCTTCTGGGGGTAGAGACAGATACACAGGATACGACGGGGCAGACAGTGGAAGAACGAGATATATCCGGTCTGACAGAAGAAGCTGTAAAAGATGCAGTCGCATTTTTTGAGGGAGATTACGATCAGATACCACCGATGTATTCAGCACTTAAAGTGAATGGAAAAAAGCTTTATGAGCTTGCCAGGGAAGGAAAGACCATAGAACGAAAGGCCAGAAAAGTTCACATTTATAAAATTGAAATACAAAGTATCGATCTCCCGCGAGTGACTATGACAGTTCATTGTTCAAAAGGAACTTATATCCGTACATTGTGTCATGATATCGGACAAAGACTCGGGTGTGGTGCATGTATGGAAAAACTGACAAGAACTAAAGTGAGTCAGTTTGCAATTTCGGATAGTCTTACACTGAAACAGATAGAAATATGCAAAGAAGAAGGAAGGCTTTCAGAGATTGTTGTACCAATCGATGAAATGTTTGCAGCTTATGATTCAATTGTTGTGTCAGGCGAAGCTGCAAGGCTTGCATATAACGGAAATCTGATCAAAGAATGTGATGCGCAGAAAGAAAAAAATATTTTGGATGAAGCGTATGTCAGAGTATATGACGATACAGGAAAATTTATTGGGGTCTATCAGTATCATGAGAGGGAACATGCATATCTGATCCGCAAAATGTTTTATATAAAAGAGGAAAAATAAATGCAGTATATCAGAGGGCTTAAGCATTATGAAAATGCCAGAAATACAGCAGTGACATTTGGAAAATTTGATGGGCTTCATATGGGACATATGAAACTGATTGAGACGGTAGTTAATTTGCAGGAAAAGGATGACATTGACAGTGTTGTATGTGCATTTGATATGAATTCGCCTGCAGTTCTGATGCTACCAGAAGAGCGGGAATTACACCTGGAGGACGAGGTGGATTATCTGGTGGATTGTCCATTTACAGATGAAATCCGACAGATGAAAGCAGAAGATTTTATTAGAAATATTATTATTGGGACATTTCATGCATCTTATGTAGTTGTAGGTACTGATTTTCAATTTGGTTATGGTAAAGAAGGCGATATCTATATGCTCGATAAGTTTCAGGAGCAATATGGTTATCGTCTGATTGTGATTGAAAAAGAACGTTATGAGAATCACATTATCAGTAGTACTTATATTAAAAAGATACTTAACACCGGAAATATGAATCTGACAGGCAAGCTTCTTGGATACTCGTATGGAATCTGGGGAAATGTAGAGCATGGAAAGCAATTAGGAAGAACATTAGGATTTCCAACATTGAATGTTGCGTGGCCAAAAAGAAAAATCATCCCACCGAGAGGGGTATATTTATGTCGGGTGTATATGGATGGTATAGGATATAATGGAATTGCTAATATTGGAATTCGACCGACTGTTTCGAATGAAGAGAAAGTTTGGCTTGAGACATTTTTATTTGATTACGATGGGGATGCCTATGGAAAAGAAGTGATGGTAGACTTGATCGAATTTGTAAGAGCGGAACAGAAGTTCTCAGGAAAAGAAGAATTAAAAGCTCGCGTGGATAAAGATATTGCCAGCGGCAGACAATACTTTGGAATAAGTGAATAAAAGGAGTTAAAAATCGATGGGAATTACGATTATTTTTGCATTACTGGGTGGACTTGGATTATTTCTATTCGGTATGCAACTCATGAGTGAAGGCCTCGAAAAAGCAGCAGGAGCAAGACTTAGAGGAATTTTGGAATTCTTTACGAAAAACCGTTTTGTCGGAATGTTAGTTGGTATCGCAGTAACGGCGGTCATTCAGTCATCCAGTGCAACAACCGTAATGGTAGTCAGTTTTGTAAACTCCGGACTGATGTCTTTATTACAGGCAACGGGATTGATTCTTGGAGCGAATATTGGTACGACAGTTACCGGGCAATTGATTGCATTTGATTTGTCGGCAATTGCGCCACTTATGGTCATGATCGGTGTTGTCATGACAATGTTTTGTAAAAAAGTTAATGTGAAGCAGATTGGAGAAATTGTACTTGGGTTTGGTATGCTGTTCATGGGACTTAATTATATGAGTGAGTCTATGGCAGCACTTCGTGAATCACCGAAAATTGTAGAATTACTGCAGTCTCTTACAAATCCATTTGCCGCGATTTTGATGGGATTTGTGATTACAGCAGTGTTGCAGAGTTCATCAGCTACAGTTGGAATCATTATTGTTATGGCAGCGCAAGGACTTTTAGAATTTGCAATCTGTCCATTTTTGATTCTTGGCTGTAATATTGGATCTTGTGTATCTGCACTTCTTGCAAGTCTTGGAGGAAAGAAAGATGCAAAACGTGCAGCGCTGATTCATTTTCTGTTTAATGTAATTGGATCGGCAGTATCATTTGTAATATTGTTGTTTGCAGTGACACCGATTACAGATTTTCTGCTTCAGATATCCGGTGGGAATGTTGCAAGAGCGGTAGCAAATGCTCATACGTCTATGAAGATTTTTGAGGTTGTGCTTTTATTCCCATTCATGGGTTGGATTGTAAAGCTGACATACAAATTTGTGCCAGGATCAGATAAAGAACCTGAGGATGGTTTTGAACTGAAATACATCAATGAAGGAAAAATGTTAACGCCGTCAACTGCATATATTAATGGAATTCATGAGATTGAACGTATGGGACGTATGGCAATCACAAATTTAAAACTTTCAATGGAAGCACTTTGTGATTTAGATGAACAGAAAATTGAATCTGTGTACAAGACAGAGGCATACATTGATTTTCTAAACCGAAAGATTACAGACTATCTGGTGAAAGTGAATGAAATAGAACTTCCAATTCAGGATGCTGAGGCAATGGGTGGACTGTTCCATGTAGTAAATGATATTGAACGTGTCGGAGATCACGCAGAAAACTTTGCGGACTCTGCGAAGAGCCGCATTGAAAGAAAACTTGAATTCAGTGATAAAGCCAAAAAGCAGATGCGGGAAATGACAGCGGATGTAATTCAGATTCTCGAATATTCACTGGATATGTTTACGAGTAAAAGCAAAGAACATATGCAGGATATTATTGAACTTGAAGATAGAATCGATGCAGAAGAAAAGAAATATCAGCAGTCACATGTAAAGAGACTGACAAAAGGAAAATGTACTCCGGAATCCGGTATGCTGTTCTCAGACACAATTTCGGGACTTGAGAGAGTCGGAGACCATGCGACGAATATTGCATTTTCTATTTTGGAACCGACAGGAACTTTAGATGAAGAAGAGGATGAATAAAAAATTACTTTACAATGTATTTGGAATATGATATATTAGTCAAGTGAGTTAGCCGGTGTTCGGTAATAGGATTCTCCAACCGTTACTTAATGCCAGGCGATATATAAGAATTTAAGGAGGAACCAAAACATGGTAACAAAAGAGCAGAAAGAACAGATTATTGCACAGTATGGTAGAACAGCAGGAGATACAGGATCACCGGAAGTACAGATCGCTATCCTGACAGCTAGAATCAATGATCTTACAGATCACTTCAAAGCTAACCCGAAAGACCACCACTCAAGAAGAGGACTTCTTAAGATGGTAGGACAGAGAAGAGGACTTCTTGCATACCTTAAGAAGACAGATATCGAGAGATATCGTGCACTGATCGAGAAGCTTGGACTGAGAAAATAATTCAGTTATGTTTAGAGACGTTCATTTTATGGACGTCTCTTTTTCTATAGCAGGAAATCGCATTTTCTATTATAAAATAAGCCGGATCAAAAAAGCCAAAAAGCCGGTACCATGTAATGTGAATTTTTATATGGCACATTTTATATATGTATGTTATAATATTAAAGATTGTGGACGGGGATAACACTCCGAGACCACTGAAAAGGGTATTTACTTCTATGAAAAGTACATTTTTCAGTAGTTTCGGTGTTCCCCGGCCGATGAATAATATATGAGATGCCAAAGGTGAAAGAATGCGAGAGCGTGGGATTTTCATATGGTATCCCGTGAGTTCAAGAGTAATAGAGAAAAAGGAGAACACTATGTACAAAAAGTTTGAGATGGAACTGGCTGGAAGAACTCTTCGCGTAGATGTAGACAGAGTCGCAAAACAGGCAAACGGTGCAGTTCTGATGCATTATGGTGATACAACAGTTCTGTGTACAGCAACTGCATCTGAGAAACCGAGAGAAGGAATTGATTTCTTCCCGTTAAGTGTAGAGTACAATGAGAGAATGTACGCTGTAGGTAAGATTCCGGGAGGATTTAATAAAAGAGAGGGTAAGGCATCTGAAAATGCAGTCTTAACAGATCGTGTAATTGACCGACCGATGCGTCCATTATTCCCGAAGGATTATCGTAATGATGTAACACTGGAGAATCTGGTTTTATCTGTAGATCAGGACTGTTCACCAGAGCTGACAGCAATGCTTGGTGCTGCAATCGCAACAACTATTTCAGATATTCCGTTTGATGGTCCGATTTCTACAACACAGGTTGGACTTGTTGATGGCGAGTTCGTAATCAATCCGACTGCAGATCAGAAGGCTGTATCAGATTTAGCTTTGACGGTTGCATCTACAAGAGAGAAAGTTATTATGATCGAGGCTGGTGCCAATGAAGTACCGGAACAGCAGATGATTGATGCAATCTTTAAGGCACACGAAGTGAACCAGGAAGTGATCAAATTCATTGATACAATTGTAGCTGAGTGTGGAAAGCCAAAGCATTCTTACGAAAGCTTTGCTGTACCGGAAGAGTTATTTGCAGCTATGAAAGAAGTTGTAACTCCGGAACAGATGGAAGAAGCTGTATTTACAGATGACAAGCAGACTAGAGAAGAGAATATTCGTGTTGTTACGGAAAAGTTAGAAGAAGCATTTGCTGACAATGAAGAGTGGCTTGCAATTCTTCCGGATGCTGTATATCAGTATCAGAAGAAGACTGTTCGTAAGATGATCTTAAAAGATCACAAGCGTCCGGATGGAAGACAGATTGATCAGATCAGACCACTGGCAGCAGAGGTTGATTTGATTCCTAGAGTACATGGTTCTGCAATGTTCACTCGTGGACAGACACAGATCTGCGATATCTGTACTCTGGCTCCATTATCTGAGGCACAGAGATTAGACGGACTTGATGAGGCAGAGACAACAAAGAGATATATGCACCACTACAACTTCCCATCATACTCTGTAGGTGAGACAAGACCTTCAAGAGGACCGGGACGTCGTGAGATCGGACATGGAGCACTGGCTGAGCGTGCACTTGTACCGGTACTTCCAAGTGAGACTGAATTCCCATATGCAATTCGTACAGTATCTGAGACATTTGAGTCCAATGGATCTACATCACAGGCAAGTGTATGTGCATCTTCCATGGCATTGATGTCTGCAGGTGTGCCAATTAAGTCTGCAGTAGCAGGAATCTCCTGTGGACTTGTAACAGGCGACACAGACGATGATTATCTTGTATTGACAGATATCCAGGGTCTGGAAGATTTCTTCGGCGACATGGACTTCAAGGTAGCCGGAACACATGAAGGTATCACAGCTATCCAGATGGATATCAAGATCCACGGACTGACAAGAGCCATCATTGAAGAGGCAATTGCAAAGACAAGAAAAGCAAGACTTTATATTATGGATGAGGTTATGTCCAAAGCCATCGCTCAGCCAAGAGCTGAGGTTGGAGAGTATGCACCTAAGATCATCCAGATGCAGATCGATCCACAGAAGATCGGTGATGTTGTCGGTCAGAGAGGTAAGACAATTAACGCGATCATCGAACAGACAGGTGTGAAGATTGATATTACAGATGACGGAGCAGTTTCTATCTGCGGAACAGATGCTGCTGGTATGGAGCAGGCAAGAAAACTGATCTATACAATTGTTACAGATTTTGAGGCCGGACAGGTTCTGGAAGGAAAAGTTATCAGTATCAAAGAGTTTGGAGCATTCGTTGAATTCGCACCGGGTAAAGAAGGAATGGTACACATTTCTAAGATTTCAAAAGAAAGAGTCAATCATGTAGAAGATGTTCTGACACTTGGCGATACAGTAAAAGTTGTATGCCTTGGAAAAGATAAGATGGGAAGATTCTCATTCAGCATGAAAGACGTAGCAGAATAAAATTAATATAATTATAATCATTGATTGAGGGTGTCCTTAAAAAAAAGAGGGCGCCCTTTTGCGTTGCAAAATTATATTATCTTCGATACAATGAAAGAAAAGAGGTTATGTCTGTAGGTGGGAGGCGAGGGATTTGAGAGAAAGAAAAAAGACGATCATTCTGGACTGGATATGCATGATTTTGGTCATAATGAGTGGTCCGGTTCGTATTTTGTTCAATGAAATCCCAGGGTATTCCTGTAATATTGTGATTTTTCTTCTTTATATGTCGGCTTTATTTATCTGGATGAGTCAGGTAAAGCGCAGACTTTTGCAGATTGCAGAACGTAGATTTTTGAGTGGAGTCGCTGCTTTGATGTTATTTTTGATGGTGGTAAGGACGATAAAATTTGATTTTTTGCCGGGTGGAAGTATATATGCACGATATGCCTGGTATTTATATTATATTCCTCAGACACTTGCAGTATTATGGATGTTTTTTGCAGTTTTATATATTGGGAAACCATATCATTATCGGTTGGAACGAAGATGGAGATTACTTTACATTCCGGCGTTAATTCTGATAGGAGGAATTATGACAAATGATTTTCATCAACTTGCCTTCGGTTTTCCGGATGGAATACAGAATTGGAAAAATGTTTATACAAGAGGGCCTTTATATATTTTGGTGATTAGTTGGATGGCTATATTATTTTGGCTGATTTTGGTGATTGCATTTTCAAGATGTGTATTCTCACAGAATCGCCAGAGAATTTGGATTCCAATGATTCCACTTGGAATTGGAGTGGTGTATACAATTTTTTATATAAAAAGCCCCAACGGACTATTTGCATCTTGGTATAAAATGGCGGAAGTCATTTGTTTTATATTTCCGGCATTTATGGAATGTTTGATTCTGGCCAGACTTCTTCCGTCAAATGACTGTTATATGGATTTGTGGCAGGCTTCATCTGCCGGTAGTGGACTTATGGATTTTGAAGATCATATTCTTTATTCTTCTGAAAACTGTCTTCCTGTGACAAAAGAACAGATTATAATGGCAAAAAGAAAGACCGTTCTTTTATCGGATGATCAGACCATTTTAAGAAGTCATGAAGTCAGTGGTGGATGGGGATTTTGGTACAAAGATATTTCAGAGATATTAAAGCTAAATAAAAATCTTGCAGAGGTTGGAGATGTGCTGGTCGAAGAAAATGCAATGTTAGAGGGAGCAATAAGACTATCTGAAAAAAAAATCAAGGTTGAAGAAAAAAATCAGTTATATAATGAAATTGCCAGAGAGGTATCTCCGCAATTAAAGAAATTAAATGATCTTTTAGATTCAGTAGAGGAAAATAGGCAGGATATCAGAGAGAAACTTTGCTATGGAGGAGTTTTAAATGCATATATAAAGAGATGTTCAAACTTGTTGATTTTGCCCAGACAGTCAGGAAGCTTAAATGTAGGAGAATTATGGCTTGCATTATCTGAATCATTGGAATATATGCGTTTGTATGGCATAAAAGCTTATGGGGAGAAAACCGGAGAGGGATTCATTCGTGGAAAAGAAGCGATTTTGCTATATGAGACATTTGAAAGGATTATAGAGAGCGTCGTTCAGAAAACAAAGGCAATACTGGTTCTGTTGGATATGAAAGATAATCTTATAATGCGGATGGAAATTGATTGTGTGAAAGACATAGAAAATATATTTGAAGTACAAAAAAAATTTGAAAAGTGTAATGGAACCTTCGAGATGTTTTCAGAAGAAGACACATTGTATATAACAGGAATGTTGCCACTTCTGGGAGGTGATGCTCGTTGAAAAATGTAAATATGGATATTATGAAAAGTTCATTTACTGGATTACCTGCCGAAGTTCAGGTTATATTTGGAATTATTATTACTGTGATTACAATTTGGGAAGTGTCGGTATTTCTAAATATGATAGAAAGAAAAAGAAAATGGTATTTGTTATTTTTGGCAGCAAGTATGTTGTTTGTTTCAACAATATTGATGCAAGGACTTGCTGATCTTGCACGAGACGGATGTATGATAGAATCTGCACCAGGGAGAATTCTTGACAGGATTCCTTTTTGGGAGGGAATTTTACTACTTGTTATTTTGGTAATAGTTGAATATTTGTTATGGAAAAAAGAAAAAAATACTCCGGAATATTTAACGGCTCAGTCAGTAAAGGAAACAATGGATGCAAGAACAGATGGAATTTGCTATGCCTCTATGGCAGGACAGCCGATTTTGGTAAATAGACAGATGAATGAAATTTGCGGGTATTTATTTCAAACAGAGATAATGAATGTAAATGATTTTTGGGAGAACTTACAGAAAATCCAATCTTCAGAGAAGGCAAAAGTCATAAGGACAGAACCGACTTTGATCATTTATTTTTCAGATACAGAAGTTTGGAACTTTTTGAAAAAAGAAGTGATTATGAAAGATACTGCATGTCAGGAAGTTATCGCATATGACATAGCAGAGCAATATCAACTTAACCAAGAGTTGCAAAACAGAAATGCCAAGTTAAATGATGTTAACAAAAGACTCATGAAGTTCAATGAGGAAGTAGAATCTGTTACGAGACAGAAAGAGATGCTGGAAGCAAAGATGAAAGTTCATGATGACCTCGGACGAGTGCTTCTCGCACTTCGGGCATATCTGGAGGAACCAGAGAATCAAAAAAGATGCAAGGAACTTCTTGCAATGTGGAAATATGTTGTAAATTCGATGACTTATGAAGCAGGAGAAAAAGAAAGTAAGAAGACATTTGAAGAATTGAAAAAGATTGCAGAACTAATGAATGTGGAAATTATCCTTGAAGGAGAACTTCCTCAGACGGAGCAGGAACAGCGAGTTATATATGCGCTTTTAAGAGAAAGTTTGAATAATATGATTAAGCATGCTGGCGGACACCGTCTATATATAAAAATAGATAATTCAGGCGACGATGTACAGATATGTCTGAATAATGATGGAAAAATACCGGAACAAAAAATAGAAGAAAAAGGAGGACTTCGGAATCTCAGAGCTATGGTAGAATCAATGGACGGAGATTTTTATATCGAAAGTTTTCCGATTTTTGCGATCTATGTACATTTGAAAAAAGGGGATAGATTATGGGAAAGATAAAAGTTATGATTGTGGATGATCAGTATATTGCAAGGCAGTTATTTGAAATGTACATAAAATCCAGTGAAAAATATGAAGTCGTAATGCAAGTAGAGTCAGCAGCAGTGGCAGCGGAGGCAATGGAAGGAATTTCAGTAGATGTAGTTCTTATGGATATTCTGATGTCAGATGGTTCCAATGGACTTTCTGCTGCCCGTGAGATAAAAAAAAGCAGGCCAGAAGTGAAAATTATTGCTGTTACATCTATGCCGGAGACATCCTGGCTTATGAAAGCAAGAGAGATTGGAATAGACAGCTTCTGGTATAAGGAAGCATCGAAAGAAACGATCTTGCAGGTGATGGACAGAACGATGAATGGGGAATCAGTCTATCCGGATGAGGTGCCTAAGGTTATGCTTGGAATGGCGTCAAGCCATGAATTTACAGAAAGGGAAATGGAAGTATTACGATTGATGACAACGGGTGCTTCGAATGCTTCAATTGCAGGAACATTAATGATTTCAGAAAGTACGGTAAAAAATCATATTCATCGGATGTTGGAAAAGACAGGATGTGAAAGTCGTACAGAACTTGCAATCGAGGCAAGAATTAATGGGATTGCGATAAAAATATAAAGAATAGATCTTTTGATTCATGTCGGCTTCTTAAAAAATTGTTACAATTAATAAGAGAATTTTGCGTGTCAAGGGGGAGATGCGGATGAAATTAATTGAAGCAAAAAGAAGAATTATCAGTGTGGTTATTATAGTTACCACGTTGTTGATCATGGGTGGGTGTGGAAAATGTCAGCACCATAAAGAACCAATTACATTGACAATTTGGCATGTATATGGTGGACAGACAGATTCTCCGTTAAATGATCTGATTGATGAATTTAATGAGACAGAAGGGAAAAAAGACGGTATAAAAATTCAGGTAGGTATGGTATCTAATACGAATACAATCCATGAAGAAGTATTGAAAGCCGCAAATAAAGAGCCAGGCGCAGCAAAACTACCGGATCTTTTTATCTCATATCCCAAAACAGTTCTTGCTATGAATGATTCAGGTATATTGGCAGATTATTATGACTATTTTTCAGAAGATGAGTTGAAAGGCTTTATACCGGAATTTCTTGGAGAAGGCGAAATTGATGGTCGTCTTCTAGTGTTTCCGGTTGCGAAATCAACGGAAATACTATTTGTCAACAAGACGATATTTGACCGTTTTTCAGCAGATACCGGAGCTTCTATGGAACAGCTTACCACTTGGGAAGATTTATTTGACCTGTCAGATGTCTATTATGAATGGTCAGATGCTCAGACTCCTGATGTAGAAGATGATGGAAAGAGCATGTTTGTTCATGATTACCATTTTAATTATTTTCAAGTGGGAG
>CAKRCL010000019.1 GCA_934307335.1 uncultured Dorea sp.
CATGAGCTCTTAAGCACTTTCCAGTCTTGTCTCACGCGACAGCTTGTATAATATATCATGCCTGTTCCGAATTGTCAATATTGTTTTTATTATTTATTTTATTTGCACAATTTATACAATTTCAGTTATCATACTTCGCTTTACTTGTTCATATTTGTAATTTTTAATACATCCCCAATTAATACCAAATACCACGGATTGCAATTAAGCTACCTTGTTTTGCAAAAAAGGACACCGTTAAACGCAGTTTGACACGTAGCATTTTGCTAAAATACTGCGTGTCAAACTTAAACTTACTGTTTTCCTACGATTTTTCCAAACTTCAATGGACTCATCTCATCATCTTCAAAATCAAATACATATCTTTCATATGCATTGATAATATGTGTGTTTTTATATTTATCACATCTCTTATGCTGCCTTCCATAAGTCATATGTACATGTCCATGCACGAAGAACTTCGGACTATACTTCTCTATCAGTTCTACAAACACTTGAAACCCTTGATGCGGCAGATCTCTTCCATCATTGATCTGATATGCCGGAGCATGTGTGACCAAAATATCAAAACCTCTGTGTTTTAATAATTGAAACCAGAGTTTTTTCACTCTTTTTCGCATATTACGCTCAGTGAACTGATATTTTCCACCACTATATCGCATAGACCCTCCCAGACCCAATATTCTCAGACCTCCGAATTCATATATCTTATCATCAATACAAATACACCCTTCTGGTGGAATCTGGTCATATTTTTCATCATGGTTACCATGTACATATAATACCGGTGCTGATGCAAATGTTGTAAGAAATGACAGATATTTCGGATTTAAATCTCCACATGATATGATAAGATCTATGCCTTCTAGTTTGCTTTTATCAAAGAAATCCCAAAGATACTTCGATTCTTCATCCGCAATTACCATTATCCGCATAGTTCTTATCCCTTTCTTGTCTCAATCCCCTGCTGTTCAAGAACTGGTATTGCCTGTTCCTGTAATTCTTCGATTTTTGGTATTCTTCCCATAATATTCTCTGCCAGCCAGTCCATCTCAATCACTTCTTCCGGAGACAGCGTTTCGCCTTTCTTTTCCTTAAGCACATGTCCCTGCGCATACATCTGATCTGTAAATGTATGAAATTGTCCAGTTTTATAATTATGCTTCAATACATTGACCAGCCGGACTGTACCAGCCGGAAGTTTTTTGGAACAAATAACATCTACTACCCCTGTCGGCATTCCCCACCAGTAATTAATTGCTTTTTCCACATCGTTATCCTGTTCCCAGTTTCCTGCCATAATTGTACGGATCAGTTCTTCATAGAATTTTCCCCAGTGGCACAGTGGCATTGCAAGATTTTTCTGCTCGCCTCCGCCACTTTCGCGATGATAGACTCCATAAAAACGATTGTTATCATCTGGTACAATAATATCTTTTCCTGAAATACAATTCGGATCTATCTCGTCAATTCTCTTCTCAATGTCCTGCTCTTTCAGCGTAGACCACTCTAAATACACCTTCGCTCTTGGATTTGTCATCTGTGCTCCAAGCGCAAATGCATTGATCTGTGCAATCGTTCCCAAAATCGGATAATCCGCAATATAGACAATCTTATCGTTTTCGGCCATTTCCCCTGCAATTGCTCCCATCAGGAACTTCGCCTCATGCATACGAGTATAATAAGTCCGGATGTAGCGGTGCGTCGTATTCAAAGAACAGTTCAAAATCCTTACTTCCGGATGTGTAATTGCCGCCCTTAAACTTTCCTGTGCAAATGTCGGAGTTGTCGTAAATATTATATTGCACCCCGCATGGATAGCTTCCTCCAGGGCTGATGCTATATTTTTTTCTGTTATATTTTCATAACTTACAGTCGTGACTTCATTTGGAAATGTCTGCTCAAGATGCCTGCGTCCCAGTTCATGACTATATGTCCACGCAGAAGAATGTGGTGTCTTCGCATAGATAAATCCTACTTTCAAATGAGATGGTTCTTTATTATTGCCACCGAGAGGAAGCCATTTTTCAAGCAGAGATGGCTTATCTTCTGTCGGAGTCATTTTCAATTCTACTTTTTCCTCATCATTATACTGAAGCAGAACAAATTCTTCCCATGCTTTCTTCACAAGTTCGTTAATTTCTTCTACTGACATTTCTTCCACTCGTTTATAACCATAGAGGTGTAAAAATGCAAGGAATGCTTCTGCTGTTGAAACTTCCAGTTCTTTTCCACCATGTGCATGAAATGCCGCTGTAAATCTTGCATACACAGAACTGAAAATCAGTCTGTCATCATCCGTCCAGTACTCATCCGGATGTTTTCCCATCTCTTTTATAAGCTGTGCGTACTGTCCTTCTTCTGAAAATGTAATATAATTTATTTTAGACACTCTGTAAAAATTCACAAATTCATAATAAACTTTTACATTTTTATCATTCGTTTTCTTCGGAAGAATACGTGTCACCGTTCCCGGAATTGAAATCGCACCAAAAAACTTCATGACACTGACACGCTTATTTCCCTCTTCTACATAGAATTTATTCATATACTCCCACGCCTTGATTGGCTCATGAATTCCTTCCTTTTCATGAGAAGTGCTGAGTTTTGCCCATTTGATTGCAAACTCCGTATTGCTCTCCAATATCGGCATAAAATTACTTGCAAATGCACTGCTTCTGCCACTATATCTTGTTCCAACTATCTGATCGATTGGAATCTGAACAAGCCCCAGTGATTCTGTTGATAATGCCTCATCCGGTAATACTTCGTCCAAAGATTCCAAAGTCGGCTTCCGCCCTGCAAGAAGCCGGCTCTCATATTCCTTTTTCCCATAACGAAACGCTTTATTATAGTCTTTTAACGCCATCTTTCACCCTCCTGTTCAAGTCTTTTCATCTGTTATACAAGATTCATAGCCTGGTTTACATTTTCTACTCCCAGTATCTCTATTCCTTCTATCTTTCCAATTGTCTTCATGGAAACTGCCGGGACAATGCATCTTTTAAATCCCAGTTTTTTTGCTTCTGATACTCGTTGTTCCGGCATTGTAACTGCTCGAACTTCACCACTAAGTCCTACTTCTCCAAATACGATCGTATCTTCATCAATCGGTCGATTTTTATAACTGGAAGCAATTGCCATAACAATCCCCAGATCTGCTGCCGGTTCATTCAACCGGATTCCACCGGCAATATTTACATAGGCATCATAACTTGAAAGTGGCATTCCCATACGTTTTTCCAATACAGCCATCAGAAGATTCACCCGATTATAATCAAGACCCGCTGCCGTTCGTCTTGGCATTCCAAAATTCGTCTTACACACAAGCGCCTGAATCTCCATGAGCATCGGTCTTGTTCCTTCCATCGCACAGGCTACGACTGACCCCGACGCATTCTCCGGCTTACCTGAAAGCATATATTCGGACGGATTCTCAACTTCCACCAGACCTCCTTTTTGCATCTCAAAAACTCCAATTTCATTGGTTGAACCAAATCGATTCTTTACACCTCTGAGAATTCGATAAGATGCATGTCTGTCGCCTTCAAAATATAGCACTGTATCAACCATATGTTCCAACACCCTTGGTCCTGCAACGGTACCTTCCTTCGTGACATGTCCTACGATAAATATAGAAATGTTAAGTCCTTTTGCAAGCTGCATAAACACATTGGTCGATTCTCTGACTTGAGATACACTTCCCGGTGCTGAAGTTACTTCCTCATTATACATTGTCTGAATGGAATCGATCACTACCATCTCAGGCCTCTGTTCTTCAATTACATGCCGGATAATCCCAAGATTTGTCTCACACAAAAGAAACAAGCTCTCAGAAAATGTGCCCATACGATTTGCCCGAAGTTTTATCTGCTTCAAAGATTCTTCGCCGGAAATATATAAAATTTTCTGATTCTTCGCCGATAATTTCTGACATACTTGTAAGAGCAGTGTTGACTTTCCAATTCCCGGATCTCCACCAACGAGAACAAGCGAACCCGGAACAATTCCTCCACCTAATACCCTGTCTAATTCCTGGATCCCGGTCTTCATCCGCTCATCATCATCCGTTGTAACACTGGACAAAGTCACGACTTTTGCATCCCTGGCATCTCTCGCCTGCTGCACTGCCGCTGTACTTCCCTTTGTTACTGATACTTTTTCTTCTACAAAAGTATTCCACTCTTTACACATAGGACATTGTCCAAGCCATTTACTTTCTTCATGTCCACAATTCTGACAGAAAAACACACTTTTTTTACCTTTTGCCATATATTCCTATTATACCCTTCACGAATTAGAAAGGGAAGCTACGCCTCTGCGAGCTCCCCCGATGTTCTGCGTATTTACTTCTTAATAATCTTGATCTCGATCTCCTTGTTCGGGTCAAGTTCTGCGCTCACGCTCAGTTTTCCGCTTAAGTTCGTTGTCATATCTCCGACATTCACATCATCCATATAGACAACATATTCGCTGTCTGCTTCCAGCTCCAGTGTAATCTGCACATCCTCAGTACCGGATACTTTAAAAGAAACCTCTCTCTCAGAAGCTTTAAAATCTTCTACTGCTGTTCCCGGAACAGATTCGTATACGAACATACCATTCTTCTCTAGCTTTGTAATCTCAGAGAATGTCTTTACCTTATACACATCTCCCTGGAATTCAAATCCGTCCAGTTTTGTCTTACTGCTCAGAGTATAATCTCCAAAACCAAGTGCTCCGTCTGCTTCAGCTCTTAATAGCTCTTTCACTGCTGCCATTAGCTCTTTCCTCCTAAGGTTCATTTGTATTAATTATTATATATCAATTTATTTTTATTTGGTAGTCTTGACCTCAAATTTTATTTCTTTTTTCGATACACCGGCAATTACTTCCTGACCTCTTTTAATCTCACTGGAAAGAATTGCTTCAGCCAGTCCATCTTCCAGTTCACTTTGTACCGCACGTCTAAGTGGTCTCGCTCCATATTTCTTATCGGTTCCCTTTTCCACAATCAATTTCTTAACAGAATCTCTGATTGTCAGATGAATATCCAGCTGTTCTTTCGCACGCTTTACAACCTCCTGGCACATCATACCTGTAATCTTCTTAAGTTCCGACTCACCAAGCGGATGGAACACAAGTATCTCATCAATTCGGTTCAAAAATTCCGGACGGAAGATAAATTTGATCTCGTTCATCACGTTCATCTTCATCCGCTTATAATCTTCCTCTTTATTCTCCTTTGTTCCAAATCCAAGCTTCTTCGGATCGATGATTGCCTGAGCTCCCGCATTAGAAGTCATAATGATCACTGTATTACGGAAATCCACCTTTCTTCCTTGAGAATCTGTGATATGTCCGTCATCCAAAACTTGAAGCAAAATATTAAATACATCCGGATGTGCTTTTTCAATTTCATCAAATAAGATTACTGAATACGGATGACGTCTTACCTGCTCACTTAACTGGCCACCTTCTTCATGACCTACATATCCCGGTGGGGATCCAATCATCTTAGCAACACTGTGCTGCTCCATATATTCAGACATATCTACACGTATCATCGCATTCTCATCCTGGAACAATGCCTCAGATAATGCTTTTGATAATTCTGTCTTTCCAACTCCGGTCGGTCCCAGAAAGAGAAACGAACCGATTGGACGATTCGGATCTTTTAAACCTACACGTCCTCTTCGAACTGCTTTTGCAACTGCCGTAACCGCTTCTTCCTGTCCCACAACTCTTCTGTGAAGTGTCTGTTCCAACTTCTGCAGACGTGCCCCTTCAGATTCCTGCAACTTCTGTACCGGTATCTTTGTCCAGTCGGATACAACCGACGCCACATCTTCTTCTGTTACAAGCGGATGTCTATCTGCCTGTTTTTTCTGAAAACGCTTTTTTGTCTGAGCAATTTTCTTCGCTGCCTCTTCTTTTTCATTACGAATTCTGGATGCCTCAGTCAGATTGCCCTCCAAAATAGCCTCTTCCATCTTCTGCGCATAATTACCAATTACTTTTTCCAACTCATAGATATGCTCTGGTGTCTTAAAACCTCTAAGGCTTACTTTTGCACACGCTTCATCAATCACATCAATTGCCTTATCCGGAAGAAAACGGTCACTGATGTAACGTGCAGAAAGTGTAACTGCCGCCTGAAGAGCTTCATCCGTAATCTCTACATGATGATGGGCTTCATATCTGCTTTTTAATCCTTTTAAAATATCCTCACATTGCTGTTCATCCGGTTCTTCCACCGTGATTGGTTGAAATCTACGTTCAAGTGCTGCATCCTTTTCAATATATTTACGATATTCCGCAATCGTCGTAGCCCCAATCAACTGCAATTCGCCCCTTGCAAGTGACGGCTTCAATATATTAGATGCATCCATAGCACCTTCCGCACCGCCTGCTCCAATAATTGTATGCACTTCATCTAAAAATAAAATGACATTTCCCGCTGTCTTTACTTCCTGCAAAAGTCGCTTCATACGCTCTTCAAATTCACCACGATACTTTGTTCCGGCAATCATGCTTGCCAGATCTAATGTATAAACTCTTTTATCACGCATTCCTTCCGGGACGATTCCGGTCGCAATCTGAGTCGCAAGTCCCTCTACCACTGCTGTCTTACCAACACCTGGTTCTCCTACAAGACACGGATTGTTCTTTGTTCTTCTGCCAAGCACCTGCATCAATCGATGAATCTCTGTCTGCCTTCCTATGACCGGGTCAAGCTTTCCATCTTCTGCCTGTGATGTCAGATCTGTACCATACTGTTCCAGTATTCCATCTTTTCTTTGATATGCTTCCTGAAGCTCTTCTTGATAGTCTCTGATATCAACACCAAGTACTTCCAGTGTATCTTGCACGATCTTCTGTATATTCACATTCAATGTAAGCAATATTCTTGTAGCTACACTGTCAGGTTCTCTGAGAATTGCCAGCAACATATGCTCTGTTCCTATCTCCTCTGACTGAAAACGAATTGCCTCTTCTTTGCTCTCCTCCAGTGTATACTCCAGTCTCGGACTTCTCTTTGGCTTCTCCTGAAATGTCACCTCGCCCACAGGCGAAATTAATTCATCTACTATTTTGTATAGATTCGCCTCTTCCACTCCGTTCGCTGACAGTATCTGACCTGCTACTCCTGTATACACTCGCATAAATGCCAGCAGCATATGCTCTGTTCCTATATACGGATGATCCAGTTCCCTGGCAATCTTCTCTGCTTTTTTCAGCACTTCTTTTGCTGGTTCTGTATAATTCATGCTGTCTGTTATTCCTTTCCACTGTACTCATCAAATAATTCGTCCACCATCTCGTGGACCTCTTCTCTGCTGACATTCTTAAGACTTCCCTTTGCCAGTGCAATCTTAAGTGCCCTCTTTACTTCTGCATAAGCCTTTGCCTTATCTGCATCAATCGCGATTATTGCACCACGTCTGCGGTCTAATTGGATAAATCCTTCCTGCTTCAAAATCGAATATGCTTTATTCACTGTATGCATGTTGATTCCTACGGTGTCTGCCAGCTGTCTGACCGAAGGAAGTGATTCTCCCTCTCGAATCGTAGCTGTCGCGATTCCCATAATAATCTGATTCTGTAATTGCACATACAGCGCCTCATCACTGTTAAAATCAATCTCTATCAGCATCGTATCACCCTCATCATCTCTTTTGTATCATCCTTGCGGATCATATTTATCAGACTAAATATCTGTCCACTGTTATACATTTAATATAACATACAAAAAAGGAGCTTACAACAAAAAAGTAAGCTCCTTCTGTCATTTTATGAATTATCTAATGTATCTGTCTAATTCTTTTTGCCTTTTTTCACAGCTCCAAGTGCCGCTCCAATAGCTCCTGCATAACGACTCTGCGGATCTGTCTTTACTTCCATACCAAGCTCTTTTGATAATGCTTCACTAATGTATGAGCATTCGCAAAGTCCACCTGTCAGGCAAAGCATCGGACGATCTTCACTCATACGATTTGCCTGTGCAGCAACTTTTCGTACGATAGAATCAACTACTGCAAACGCAATATTCTCTTTCTTCTCACCTTGTCCGATCAGACTGATAACCTCTGATTCTGCAAATACAGTACACATAGAACTAATTGTCACACCTGAACCTTCTCTTGCAAGTTCACACATCTCATTCGGGCGCATAGACAATGTATTCGCCATGATTTCCAAAAATCTTCCGGTTCCGGCAGAACATTTATCATTCATCATAAAGTCTTTTACAAATCCCTGCTCTACACAGATAATCTTTGTATCCTGTCCACCTATATCAATAATTGTCATATCATTATTCTTAAAAATCCAGACAGCTCCCATAGCATGGCAAGTAATCTCTGTAATCATCTTATCTGCATAAGGTACAGATACACGTCCGTATCCGGTAGCTACACATACATTTTCCGCAGGATCCGCATCATTCTCAACAAGTTTCTTACGGATCTCCTCTGCAGTATCGACACTGCTCCAGCCTGTCGGCTGTACGAACTCCAGAACAATTTCCTTATTCTCATTCATAACAACTGTCTTTGCACAAGTAGATCCAATATCAATTCCAATAAATTTCATTCCAATCTTTTCCTCTCACGAATTTCCAACTATGATAGCAAAACTGTAATATTACAGCATCTCAATAAATGCTGCAATTCTTGTGTTAAGCTGACCAACATCCGTCTGAGAATAATCTGTCTCTACATTAATATACGGAATGTTCTTCTCCTCATTTACAAATTTACGGATTGCACGTGTCTCAACATTGTATGTATGACAGGCCTGAAGTGTCATCTCAAGAACTCCGTCAACCTGATACTCGTCAATCAGGCGTCCCATCAGTTCAAAACGATTTGGATTCGGTGTCATAACTGAACAACCGATTGCCAGATATCTCTCTGCAATAGCCTGATAGATATCTTCCGCATCTTCATCTACAAGGCGATCGATGGATTTTGCTCCTGAACAGTTCTCGTAAGTTACGACAACTCCACCATTATCTTCAACAGCACGAATTACTTTCTCAGTTGCTCCTCCGATTGGACATCCTGTAATCAGGATTCTTGGCTTCTTCTCCAGCATCTTGCCTTCTGCATACTCTGCTTCAATCTTATCAGCAAGGGCATTCACCTCTCCGGCAATCTCAGAACGGTCTAATTTGAATGTACTTCCGTACAGAACCTTGAACAGATCATGTCCACTGATTGGAGCCGGATCATGCTGCATAACTTCATAGAGACGCTTCAATGCTTTTCTTGCTTCATTCTCAATTTTAACAGCTTTTCTTACATCTTCATCCGTAATTGTAACTTCGAATTTTTTCTCAAGATATTCTTTAAAACGGATGATCTCTTTTTTCCAAAGCTTCAGTGCTTCCGGTCCCTGAGTATTTGGCAGTTCCATTACGAACACATCTTTGAACTCACTCATATACTCATACATTTTTTTCTTTCCGTCACATGTTGTCTCCCCAACAACTACATCTGAGAAATAGAAAAACGGACATTTGTCTGTCTTGGCAAATCCGTAACTGGATTTGATCAATGGACATAAGTTCTTCGGAAGGTCTTTTTCTGCTTCCGGGATTGTCTCGTCAGATGTGGAACACAGGCTGACCGTTGCAGCACCCATAGCCATAGCAATCTCTTTTGGGAAATATGTACAATATGCTCCTACTACCGGTATTCCTTTGTCTTTGTACTCCTTCATCATAAGAAATGATTTCTGTCTCTGCTCAGCAAATTCTTCAAAAACCTCTGGCAAATCTTTAATAATCTCCATATTCTTTCACCTCATCAAATTTATTAGTATCTATAAACGGACACAATTAACCATTCTGATTAAAATTTTAGACTTTTATAGCATAATATGCAAATTGATTATTTCTATAAATACATATAGGTTATAGAAATAATCTATATGTATTATTTCTCACTGCTTTTATTGTTCTTCATTCGCTCTATTTCCAGGGAAACCAAAAGTTTCTCACATTCCTTGCCTTCTAGATTGTCTAATTCCAGAATATCATTTATCTTTTCTAACCTCGGAATCAGTGTATTCCTGTGAATTTTTAATTTAGCTGCTGTACAAGAAATATTACGCTTCATTCGAAGATACCAGTATAATGTTTCTTGCAAATCTTTACCGCCTACTTTTAGGGCATCCAATTCTTTCTCATATTCAACTCTGCCCTCTGATTCTTCTGCAATACACTTCATTGCCAGCTCATAATAATAATTTTCTATCAGTATTACTTTTTCTTTTGTATGAGCAGCAATCTGCAGAATCTGACTTTGCATATTGTAATTATCTTCTTTAAAAGATATTTCCTGAAAACCATTACCTACAAGCACCCTGGAATCATTTCTTTGCACACATGTATGACACAGCTCAATCAGTTTGCACCTTTGATCCCTTCCCTGCAGTCCATAAACAAAGACTCTTTCTCCTTCATAATTATAGCCCAGTTCAGCCAGAGCTGCATCTTCTTCAATATACCTGCAAATATTTTTCAACAGTTCTTTATCTTCTGAAAGCAGCCACAGATAATCTGGATTCTTCTTTTCTCCGCGTCGTTGCAGCTGACGTCTCATATCCTGTCCTTTTAATAGAATATTTAAAATCTTTTCTACGTTTGTCCGTGGTATATTCTCTGGAATTCCTGCCACCAGTTTTCCACTTCCGTCCATGCGAAGCCGTTCAATCTTATCTTTGCAGACTTCCATACGTACTTCCTGCGCTCCAGCTGATAGTTTTCCTTTTTCATCATAACTACACACCGGAATCCCTACATAATCCCATATTTTTTGAAAAATATGCTGATCATCACTTCCTGCATTTACCTCTGACAGTACAATTTTATAACAATAATCAATATCAACGTTCTGATTTGTATTATCTGATTTTTCCGTTTGAATCATCTCAATAAAAGCTGTCAGTCTTGTCACAATCTGCCCTGTATCTGCGGTTGAATAATCTGTATCAATAGAAATATATGGAAGATGCTTTTCTTCATTTACAAATTTCTTTATATAGTAGGATTCTGCACCAGTAGAGTGACACCCCGATAATATAACTTCCACAACTCCGTCAACATGATATTCATCAATAATCTCGCCAAGCAGATCAATACGATTATCATTTGGTGTCATGATTGAGCAGCCCGTGGACAGATATTTCTTTGCAATTGCTCCATAAATATCCTCCGTATCTTCTTCTACCATAGTTGCAAGTGAACGTACTCCACTACAATTCTCCGTTGCCACGACTACACCACCATTGTTCTCAATAGCCCTGATCACCTTGAGTGTGTCGCCTCCTATCGGGCAGCCTGTTACAAGAATTCTTACTCTTTCATCCAGCTTTTTACCTTTCTGATACTCATCCAGAATCTGCTTTCGAACCTGTTCCACTATCTCTGGAGTATTTTCAAAATCAAACCTGTACTTACTTCCAAGTACCATCTTCTGAATATCTTCTCCCGTCACTGGTGCCGGATCCAGTTTCATGACATCACACAGATTCTTAAGTGACATCCGTATTCTGTTATTCAAATGAACTGCCTGCCGCAACTTTTCCTCTGTAATCACCACCTGAAAGAAATCCTCTAGTTTTTCTTTCATTCTGACAATTTCCTGTCTCCAGAATTCATACCCTCTCTCAGAAGGGCAATTTGGTAACTCCATAATATGAACAGGTTTAAATTCTGACATCATTTCATACATTTTCTTTTTGCCATCACAAGTTGTTTCTCCAATAATCAAATCAGTGAAATGAAATAATGGGCATTTATCTTCAACGGCAAATCCGTAACTAGACTTTACCAGTGGACACATGCTCTTTGGCATTCTGTGCTCTGCCACCGGAATTGTTTCCTGTGAAAAAGAGCAGAGTGCTACTGGTACTGCTCCAGCTGCAATTGCAAGCTCAGGTGGGAAATATGCACAGTACATTCCCACGACCGGCATACCTTTTTCTTTATATTGCTTTATCTCTAAAAATGCTTTTCTTCTTTGTTCTCCAAATTCATCAAATATTTCTGGAAGTTCTTTTACAATCTTCATTCTATTCAATCCTGTTCTTTATTTACGTTCTTTCCGAAATATCATTCATCAGTATATATGCCAGTAATTCTCTTGACACATGATAATCATTATAATCAATCTGCAGCATATCGCTAATTTTCTTCAAACGATACACCAGCGTATTCCTGTGTACATGCATCATTTTTGCCGTCTCAGTTACATTATTCTCACAAAATAAATACGTTTTTAAAGTCTGATACAGCTCAGTATGATTCTTTTCATCCTCTTCAATCAGTCTGTTCACAGAATAATCCTTAAGCCCTGCCTTTTTAAAAAGAGACGTTGTATATGTATAGATTCCCCATAAAGACCATTCTTTTTCTCTGCGGAATTTTTCCTGTTCTCCTCTGCTTCTAAGCATAGACATACGCTTTAGCATATCCTTTTTACTGCTACACATTGAAAGCTCTTCGAACGGCTCACTGACACTGCATATTATTTGTGAATCTTTCAATATCTTATAGACTGGTTCTGTTTCTTTTATGCGATAAAAAAGTATATAAATACCTTCTAGATTTTCATAAACTGCAATACACTTCCATGCCTGATAAAGTTCTCTTACCAGCTCTTTCACACCATTTTCCTGATGTATTAAAGCCATTATATAAGGTTTTTCGATTTCAAATAATCCTCTTTCTCTCTCAGAACAGACTTCTTCAAATACATACCAGCTCAACATCTGTTCCCGTAATGGCTGTCTGATTTTATATTGTTCTGATTCTTGTAAAAAAAAATGCTGCAGATTCTGTGCAAGAATTGAACCTAATCCCTCAAATTCAGTTTTTTCTTCTTTATTTTTGAAACAAATCAGTACATAACCAACATTTTGGTTTTCTACCTGTACGGAGGTAACCTGTAAATTCCAATCTTTAAATTTCTTTTTTTCGAAGTACTGATTATAAGTATCTAATGTGAGATGCTTTTTTTCTATGGAATTTGGAAAACAGTTTCTCCAGACAGGCGAGCTTGCCACAAGTTTCCCTGCTATATTAATAAAAGCAATACCTGCGTTAGTATACATTCCAATCTCTGTACAAATTTTCTTCAGTGCATCCTGTTCCAGTATAGCTTCAAATATGATTTTATAACATTTCTCAATTTTCCACATACTTATCTCCCTATAACAGATTTTATCCTATTATCTTATTATTTATCGAATTATTTCATCTGTCAAATAGGATTCCGGAGCATCTTCACTTCACTTATCGAGAAAATTTATAAATTATCCACAAGTGCATCTACTGCGATTTTAACATTTTCATGAGATGTGGCTAAATTAATACGGATATGAGTACCAAACCGTTCTCCGCCGAACCAGTCACCATAATCAACTGCCAGTCTGCATTTTTTCTGTATCATATCTTTTATATTCTCTTCTGACACATATGCTTTTAAGTCTACCCAGCACAGATATGTACCTTCAAGCGGTGTAACAATGGCTTTCGGAAGTTTTTCAGAAAGCTCTTTTTTCAAATATAAATAGTTATCATAAATCTGTGCCTTTACACCGGTAAGCCATTCTTCTCCACCTTCATATGCTGCCTGTGTCGCAATATATCCAAAAGCATTTCCACCAATCACACGATGACCTAATGTATATTTGTCCCATTTTTCCCGAAGTTTTTCATCTGGAATAACTACAATAGAATTCTGAGCTCCGGCCAGATTGAATGTTTTTGATGCTGCGGTAAGCATAACCATTCTGTCCTCATACTCTTTAAATGAAAGTGAAGGAATATGCTTATTATCTCCAAACACCAAATCATGATGGATTTCATCAGAAATAATATATACATCGTACTTTTTACAGATTGCAAATAATCTTTCTAATTCTTCTTTTTTCCAGACTCTCCCTGCCGGATTATGTGGTGAACAAAGAATAAATACTTTCACCTGGTTCTCTATGATTTTCTTCTCAAAATCTTCATAATCAATACGATAGATTCCATCTTCGCAGATTAAGTCTGAGCAGATTAGTCTTCTGTCATTGTTCTTTACAGCATTTAGAAACGGATAATACACCGGAGTATTTACAATCACAGCTTCTCCCGGATTGGAAAGCATCTGAACAAGCCAGTGAAATCCGGCAACTACTCCAGGTGAAAAACGCATCCACTCTTTCTTTACTTCAAATCCCTGATGTACTTTTTCCCAATTTATAAATGCTGTGTAATACTCCTGTGGAATTTTGTAATAACCATATACTCCGAACTGAACATAATTCTCCAATGCGGCTACTACACACTGTGGTACTCTGAAATCCATATCTGCTACCCACATTGCATGAAGATTTTCTTCTCCAAACATTCCTGTCTGTGCATCCCATTTGTTGCAATTCGAATTTTTTCGCTCAACGTATTTGATTTCTTCCATTTTATCTTTCCTCGCTTCTTTTTTTATCTAACTATTTTTCTAACATTCCCATACAGCCCTGATATCCAAGCATTGCAAATACACTTGATGCATTTGCCAGGACACAGTCATCAAATTGATATATGGGACTATGTAATCCCGGAATCTCTGCTTTACCTTTTGGCTTGATTCCAATAAACATATATACTGCCGGGACCCGGCTGCTATACTCTGAAAAGTTTTCACCGCCAAGGTTATCTCCCTCTATAATATAACTTTGTTCCTGTCCCAGTATCTCTCCTGCGGCCTCACGAACCTGATCCAGTAATATCGATGAATTTTCCACTGCCCCTCCATGAATCTTAATGTCTGCCTTATATGTAGCTCCATATACCTCACAGATTGCGCGGAGTTCATTTTCCAGTTCAGTAGCCATTTTTTCCATCGTTTCCCGCTTGGTTGTACGCATGGTTCCTCCAAATTTGCATATCTGAGGAATTACATTTTTTATCTTCTCCACACCAGCCTGCATGTAAGTTACAGACATGATTCCTGAATCTGTACCACTGATTTTTCTTGCAAGAATTGCCGGAATATGCTGATATACTTCATTTGCAGCAGCAATCGGATCAATGGTCTGCTCCGGCCATGATGCATGCCCTTTCTTTCCAATAATTTCAACTGCAAATGTACCTACACATCCAAATGCATACCTTCGTGCGATACCAATTTTTCCACTTTCCACTGATGGCCAGCCATGTGCCGCAAAAGCCATATCTACCTTCGGATTATCCAGTACATGATCTTCTTCCACCAGCTCCAGGGCTCCTCTTCCGATTTCTTCACCTGGCTGGAACACAAATTTGATACATCCTCCCCATTCCTCTCGAACCGACGCCAGGATTTTTGCCGCACCAATCAGCCATGTAGCATGTCCATCATGACCACAAGCATGCATGCATCCTTGATTTTCTGATTTATATGGACTATCCACTTCCTCCTCTATTGGCAGCGCGTCAATATCAGCTCTTAGAAGAACTGTTTTTCCTTCCGGCTTACCTCCATGCAATATTGCAATGATTCCACTACCACCAGCTTTGTGCTCTTGTACCTCAAGTTCCGGTATTTTATGAAGCTCACGACTAATAATGGCATGTGTCTCTTGCAATTCCACCCCCAACTCCGGATGCTTATGAAGTTCGTGACGGATATTGACTAACTCCTCTTCGATTTCTTTTGCTTTACTTTTTATAATGTCGACAATTTGTTTTTCCCCCATATTTATTCCTTCCTTACAATCTGTCAGATCAATTTCTGCCTGATACATACTCATTGCTTATGCGAAAAAGATCTACACTTGTAACGGTGCAGATCTTTACTAAATGTCTTATTTTCGATTAACAAAATTCAGGAACTGCTGAAGTCTTTGATTTTCTGGATGATCAATAATCTCTTCCGGAGTACCGTCTGCTGCAATTTTTCCGCCATCCATAAACAGGATACGGCTTGCAACTTCTCTTGCGAATCCAATCTCATGTGTTACAAGAATCATTGTTGTTCCTTCTTCCGCAAGTGATTTAATCGTATTCAGCACTTCTCCTACCAGTTCTGGATCCAACGCAGACGTCGGCTCATCAAAAAGTACAACATTCGGATTAACTGCAAGAGCTCTCGCTATTCCGACACGCTGCTGCTGACCACCTGACAACTTGGATGGATAAAAGTCCTTACGCTCAAGCATTCCTACTTTTTCCAGTAACTCAAGTGCAATTTTCTCAGCCTCAGATTTCGACTTTTTCTGCACCTGAGTCAATGCCTCCATGACATTCTCCAGCGCTGTTTTATTTTTAAACAGATTGTATCCCTGGAATACCATGGATGAATGTTTACGAAGTTCAATCACATCTTTTTTTGTGTGGTGCTCCGCATCAACTGTTACATCGCCAATGGTAATCTTTCCCTTTGTCGGAACAGTCAGGTAATTCAAGCATCTGAGTAATGTTGACTTACCAGTTCCGGATGGTCCGAGAATCGCAATGACTTCATTTTTATTGATTGTCAAATTAATATCTGAAAGCACTTTTGTTTCTGCGTCAAATTCTTTGTATAAATGTTCTACTTTTACTAACTGATTTTCTGTTCCCATATTGTTTTAATCTTCCTGACTTCAATTATTTCTGGATTAATTTTGTCATATCTGAATACATCCATTTTTCAGTAATCTTAGCAACTGTTCCGTCGTCTAACATCTCCTGGATAACATCATTGAGTTCCTCTGTCAGCTTGTCTCCTCTTTCTGTTTTTGGAAGGAAGTAAGCAACATTGTTTGCCATCAGGTTTTCATCAAAGAAACGGAAGTTTGCATCCTCATTGTTATGTGTAAATGCATTTACATTTGTTGTAGTATTTGCATATGCAGCAATTCTGCCAAGCTTCAGGTCGTTCATACCTACAGCACTGTCTTCATAAAGCTTTACTTCAAATCCTTTTTCTTTGGCAAGATCCTCGATGATTGTCTGAGCTGCCTGTCCATTTGTACATCCAACAACCTGTCCCTTAAGATCATCAACTGTCTTGTATGAAGAATCATCATTTACGATAACACACTGTGCATCTCCATAATATGGAATTGTTGCATTGTATTTGTCTGTTCTTTCCTCTTTTACTGCAAAGCAGTTAGCTGCAACATCTGCTCTCTCTGTATCAAGCTCTCCCCACAGGGCATCGAAAGCTGCCTGTTTTAATTCAACTTTCCATCCAGTACGTTTTTCAATCTCATCCCACATCTCAGCATCAATACCAGTCCATGTTCCATCATCTGCAAGCAAGCTGTATGGCTCTCCTGTTCCTGCTGTTACAACCGTTACTGTCTCATCAGAATCTTTCTTATCAGAAGCCTCTGTTGTCTCTTTCTTGCTGGAATCATCAGAAGAACTCTTGCTTCCGCATCCAACTACTGTTGCTACGACCATTGCTGATACAAGCAATGCTGCTAATACACGTTTTTTCATAATAGTTTTTTCTCCTCTTCTAAACTTAATAATACTCTATATCTTAACGGACTCTGCCGTGTAAGATCATTCTTAATACATACTGGCACATTTCTTCTCTAAAAGTTTATGTAAAATTCCCAAAACAAAAATGATAACCCAGTAAACTAGCATAACGGCTGCATAGATTTCAAAGTAACGGAATGTTCTCGCTCCTTCAATCTTTGCCGCTCCCATAACATCCGGAACTCCAAGCATAAATGCAAGTGATGTCATTTTAATCAGATTTATTACATCATTGAACAGCGGTGGAAGTGCTATTCTGACTGCCTGAGGAATCACAATTCTTGTAACAAGCTGAAAATTTGTCATTCCAAGTGAATATGCCGCTTCTTTCTGTCCTTCATCTACGGAAAGCAATGCACCACGAATACTTTCTGACATAAATGCTCCCATGTTCAGACTCATGACCACTGCTACCGCAATTAACGGTGTCATGTTTCGTACAAAAGCACTGTACAACGCTACTCCGTAATAGAAGAAATATAACTGAGCAACTACAGGCGTTCCTCTCATAACGGACACATATACTCTTGTAAACTGATACAATGCCGGAACTTTGTAATATCCGATAATTGCAACAATCACACCTACAATCAATGCAAAAATCGTTGCCGCAATTGTAAGTTCAAATGTAACATTGACTTTGCTTGCAATAATCGGAAGCACTTCCATAAAATAGCTTACTTTAAACATTTCATTCTCTCCAGACTTTCTATTAAACTTCGTTTCAATACAAATAATATTTTATCTATTTCTTCATTTTTTTCATCGTCATTGATTTACAAATTGATTTTTTTATTTTGTACACTTTTGTATATTTTCTATAAGTCTTTTCTTTATATTTGTATTATCTATATGTTAGACAATAATATTTTTTAATACAGTAATTAAAAATGTTATTTTGTTATGAAAAAACTACCATATCCTTGATATGATCTATGTCATATTTCGGGCACGATATTTTCATTATGTTTCAACGCCCATGGAAATCCCCAGCCAGGATTTCATTTCTGAATTTCATTGCTTTTTCAGCAAAGAATTCACTCAGATTTTTGATGATGTTACTCATTCACCGCAACTTTAAGTGCCCCTGCACTTGCACAAGTTGCATGCACACCGGGCAAATGTTACGGTACTTCTGAATTTTTGACAAATCCCTTTTGTATAGAATTTATTTTCATTCAATTTCTATATTGTCTTTCTATACTTACAACGCTAAAATATATTCAAAAAGTTTTTAGTTTGCATTTGCTCAGAGAGGAGCGCTATGGAAACTACTAACAAGACAACTGAACATGGGGTACACAATTCGGAGATTCGACACTCTGTGCTCAATTTCTAAAAGGATACACGGATATTCCTTTTTTCATGAACCTAAAGCCAGAGGACATCGAAGACGTTTCTTCACATTTTATCCTTTATTTCAGGAATCCCGTGATTCTGACATTGTGAAGAAGATTCAGCTTGAAAACACAGAGCTTTATCTGATTGCACTTATTGAACACCAATCAGAAGCAGATGCTGACATGTCTTTTAGATTGCTCAGATACATGGTTTATGTCTGGACTGATTACACCACCACACATTTTAAAGCTTATGGGCTCTGTATTTTCAGCATTTCTTCATACAATCAATGTCCCTGCTGAAGAAATCAATGACCTTACAGACCATATTACAAGGAAGCAGTTCCATATGATGTTTGATTCTTTTGAAGCATATGATGTACAGGAGACTAGACGCGTCAGTCGGGAGGAAGGACGCATCGAAGGTGAGCGAACTGGCCGTATTGAAGGCGAGCAGCTCTACTTAATCAAACAAATTATTAAAAGGATAATCAAAAACTTTTCTGTTTCTCAGATAGCTACTGATTTGCTGGAACCGCTTGATACTATTCAGTCAATCTATGACCTTGCCATGAAGCAGGCACCTGATTTTGATGCTGAGAAAATTTTGAATCAACTAACCTCACTCAACACTTCTCCTATAATTAAATAGCGAAAAATCCATCATTAACATTTCTTCATTAATCGGATATCTTTCAAATATTCCGGTTGCATCCATAAGTGCCATCAAATTTTTCTCTGGTGTATCCATTGGAGTCTGGCACCCTAATATCAACATAAAACCATTTGTATTATTTCAGGAATTACCAGAAACATTTCTACTCTCTCATTAACTCTGCCAGTTTTTCAAACGCAGGTAATGAACGTATGATTTTTTCATAAGATACGCAAAAAGAAATTCGTGCATATCCGACATATCCAAAGAAACTACCTCCTACAAGAAGAATATTACATTCATGCGCTTTTTCAAGAAATCTCTTTTCATCTCCTCCTGGTGCCTTTACAAATATGTAAAATGCACCCGATGGCGGTACAACTTCAAATCCAAGATCGCAAAGCTTCTTATATAACACATCTCTGTTTTTCTGGTAAAATTCCAGATTCGCCTTTTCATCCAGACACTCTGCTACTACTTTCTGAAATAATGACGGAGCATTTACATACCCAATCATTCCTATTGTCATCTTCACCGCCTTTATTAACATCTGGCTCTCGGATACTTCATCCGGAATTACAAGATAACCGATTCTCTCTCCCGGAACTGAAAGGGATTTGCTAAATGAATATGCTACCAGCGTATTATTATAATATTTTGTCAGATATGGAAGCGTTTCTCCCGTATAGACCAGTTCCCGGTATGGCTCATCTGAAAGTAGATAAATTTCATGTCCATATTCCTGCTCTTTCTTTTCCAGAATCTGAGCCAGTCTCTGAATCGTATCTTCTGTATAGATTGCTCCTGTCGGATTATTTGGTGAATTAACAATTACCAGTTTTGTACGTTCCGTAATCTTCGATTCAAAATCTTCAAAGTCCGGCTGAAATGTCTGAAGATCCGGATCTACTTCCACTTTCTTTCCCTGCCAGTTGAGAATAAAACTTGTATATCCCGGATAATACGGACGCATCACCATCACTTCATCATCTACATCCATCAATGCATACATTGCTGCATTCATAGCTCCTGCTGCTCCAACTGACATAATAATGTTATGCATATGAAAACTTGTTCCAAACCGCCCGTTTAAAGATTCGGCAATCTTTTTCCTCACATCCTCATATCCCGCATCATTCATATAACTGTGAATCTGTCTTGGATTTTGTTCAATGATTTTCTGAATGCTCTCTTTTACTTTTTTGGGAGCCTCTACATATGGATTTCCAATACTGAAATCAAATACATTTTCAGCACCATAAATCTTCGCCAGACGTTGTCCTTCCTCAAATGCTTCACGAATCGGAGAACCTTTTTTCAATTGTTCCTGTATTCTCTTTGATATCATACTCTAATATATCTCCTTCAATGCCACTGCCAATTCTTCTCGTGCTTCATCTGTATCTTCCACAAATTCCGTCTGTTTTAACACATCAAACAAAACTTTCACTTCATCTTCTGTTCCTTGAAGTCCAAGATCCTGAAGATTTATCGGCATTTCCATCTCTTTCATATACTGTTTCAATCGCTCAATTGCTTCTGTATTATGATTGAACCGTAGCTGTGCAATCAATCCTGTTGCAACAATTTCACCGTGAAGATAATTGATACTTTCTTTAAAGTAGTAGGTCCGCATTGATTCATACAATTTATGCGCGATTGCCGTCTGACGTCTGGCCCTCATAAGCGCACTAACAATTCCAGTAAGTGCAATATTGCAAAAGATTACATTATGAACTGTCTCTGTATTTTTCTTTTCACATACATCTAGATATGCCTGCTTTCCATATTTTTCGAGAATATTATAAATATCCTCTGCCATACGGTATGCACTGTATTTAGAAATATTATCTGTTTCCAGAGTAATTTTCGGTTTTCCATTAGCAATCTCAATATATTTCGCCATTGCATCCATAATTCCTGCTGCCAGAAGTCTCGGTGGCTGCTCAGACATCACTTTTTCATCGACCAGTACCGCATTGACCTCATAATCAAAATGAAGATAACCTACGCATTTTCCCTCATCTGTGTAAATAACGCTCAACGGACTAAATGATGCACAGGTCGCTGCCGATGTTGGAATCAAAACAATCGGAATACTCAGCTGATCAGCTGCAGCCTTTGTCAGGTCCATAATTCTTCCGCCACCTATTCCAACAAGCACATCACACTGCTTATCCGTGATAGATTTCTTTAAAATCTCAATTTTTTTATAACTTGGAAATCCTGCATAAATTTCTTTTTCATATGCGATCTGCGCTTTATCAAAACTTGGCTCCATACGTTTCCATACTGCATTCATTGCATTTGGTCCACCTATGATATATGCCCTTTTTCCAAATCTTGCAATCTCCGCTCCACTATTTTCTAAAACTTCAGGTTCCTGAATATACCTTCCCGCACCAAATCGATAACTTATATATTTCTCCATATTTTTCTCCCATTTAATATCAATAACGGCTTGCCTCAATTTTCATTGCGGCAAACCGTTTTCTTACAATTCACATATTATTATGCTGTCCATTTTAGCAAGTAGTTCTTTAAATGCTCAAAAATCTGCATTACACATACTAGAATCAATACCATAAATAAGAATCCTGCCCATACATTTGCATACAGACCATAGTCACAATATCTTCTGACATAATATCCAAGCCCAAAACTTGCACCATACATCTCTGCAAATACAAGCATTACAAAAGAACTTCTCAGAGAATTTACAAAACCTCCAATAATAGATGGACTTGCCGCCGGAAGAATTACTTTAAACATCAGTTTTATTCCTGATAATTCCAATGTTTTTGCATTATCCAAATATCGTTTATCAATTGTCTCTATACCAGTAATCGTTGCAAACAATGTAGCCCACACAGTTCCGTAAAAAATCAGGAAAATAGACGAAATCCAAAAATTTCCTACAATCAGAATTACAAATGGTGAAAGCAAAATCGCAGGTACACAACTAAATGCATAAATAAATGGATGCAGTGCGTTTCTCAAATATTCACTCATTCCAAGTATTACACCTACAATCAATGCTATTGCCAATGTAATACCTATAGATGGAATCAGTAATTCAAAAGAAGACAACATATTTTTTAACATGATATCTCTTTCTTTCCAAAACGCTTCCCAAATACTTTCTAATGATGGGAACATCATGGAACTGAATAACTTGTTATCAGCAATATACTTATATAACAAAATCAATCCAATTCCGAACACAACTGTCAACCAGTATTTCTTTATATATTCAAGCACCTTTTTCAAAGCGTATACTCCCACCTTTCTTTATAATTACTGTAATTCTTCGTACATTGCTGCCTGTTTGTCCCAGAAATCCGGATCATCATCATGATATTTATCGATACAAGCATCTAATGCTGCCTTGTAAAGTTTATCATATGTAACATCCTCAATTACACTGTCATCAAGATCTGCATCAATCAGACCAACCTCTCTCTGATAGTGCCAGTTATCTACAACAGTCTTCTTAACTGTATCAACATTTAACTCGTAGTGCTCTGTCTCATCCATATAAGCTTTTACATAGTCAAGATCTGTATTAAGCTGCTTAGCCATCATTTCTTCACATTCTTCTCTGTTAGCCTCTAAATACTGCTGAGCTCGAAGAAGTGCCTGATCAAGCAATTTTACAGTTGTCGGGTTTTCTTTTACCCATGAATTGCGGGCAACCATACGGCAGCAAGAGTAGTTTGGTGTTACATCATCACAGTATGCAAGAATATCAATTCCATCTGTATTTTTGCACATATACATACGACCAGTTCCCATAACCGCATAATCAATTTCTCCATTCAATACTGCTGCAATCTTGTCTGCATCATTGTCAAATGGTACCCATGTAATATCATTATTTACATCATAACCAGCGTCATGAATTTTACTGCAAATAGCATAAACTGTTGCGGAACTTCCAACTTTCTTTCCAACGAAATCCGTAGGTCCATTCCATACTGTACCTGACTTTGCAATAATTGGCATACATCCTTCCAGCATAAATCCTCCGATAATTGCCATATCATCACCAGCAGCAATCATCTGTAATGGTGTATTTGTTCCTGAATTAGATGCAATATCAACCTGACCATCAACAACTCCCTGAAGCTGTCCTGAGTCAAGTGGTACTTCTTTAATATTCAGTCCTACTTCTTTGAAATATCCTTTTTCCTGTGCAATTGTAACAAGAACATTACCACTAAGGCCTTGAGCCCATACAATATCTGTAGTCTCTGGTGTGTCAGAATCCTTTGTTACCTCACTGGCATCAACTGTTTTCTTTGTGTCTTCTTTTTTGCTGTTGTCTGCAGAATCAGATTTTTTGCTTCCACATGCAACCATGCTCACTGCCATAGCAGCAACGAGTAAAATTGATACAACTCTTTTTTTCATGTTTCTCCTCCTAAATTGTTTCTCTATATCAAAACGGGCTATCCGTTCTGACCAATAGTTGTGTGATCAGCCACATCACGGTTAATGTGGTTGATCAGTTCATTTCGAAGCTCTAAGATCTTCGAATTTTCAAATATGGTTTCTCTGGTAATCTTCAAATCTTCCGGTATCTTCTTATCATAGATAATGTTACTCGGTGACTGACCAAATACCAGAATTCTGTTTGCCAGAAGCATGGACTCATCCACATCATGAGTTACGAAAAATACTGTCTTCTTCTCTTCCTCATGATTCCACAGACTTATAAGCAAATCCTGAAGCTTTGCACGTGTAACTGCATCCAGTGCTCCAAATGGCTCATCCATCAGAAGAATCGGTGGGTCAATACTCAGCGATCTTGCAATGGCACATCTCTGTTTCATACCACCAGAAAGTGCCTTTGGAAGCTTCTTAAATACAGATTCATCCAATCCGACTTCTTTCATCATATTTAGTGCAACTTCTTTCAGTTCTTTTTTAGGTTTTTTAGGATACTTCTGTTGAAGTGCGAGCACAATGTTCTCGCCAGCAGTCATCCATGGAAACAGACCATAATCCTGGAATACAACGCTTCGATCCAAACTGGAACCTTTCAACGGTTTTCCATTCATCTCAAGCGTTCCACCTGTCGGGTCTTCAAGACCGGCTAGTAGTCTCAGGAATGTACTCTTACCACATCCAGATGGTCCAAGCAGACAAACAAATTCTCCATGTTCTACTTCTACATTGATATCTTTCAAAATCAATCGATTGGGTTGATCTTTATATGCAAATGAAAGATCAGTTATCTTAATTTCGCTCATATATTTTCTTCCTTTTTAATATATAAGAAACAAATGTTTATAAAACGGCAAATGCCTGTTCAAAATCAGCGATGATATCTTCCACATTTTCAAGTCCGACAGAAAGACGAATCAGGTCATCCTTAATTCCAGCCTCAGCACGGGCCTCAGGACTCATGTTTGCATGTGTCATACTTGCCGGATGCTGAATAAGTGTTTCTGGATCTCCAAGACTTACTGCGATAGATGCAAGTTTCAAAGCATTTACAACTTTCTTGCAAGCAGTGAATCCGTCCATACCATTTACTTCTTCTTTTAACTCAAAGGACATAATTCCACCGTAGTTGCCATGCATCATTCTTTTAGCGACCTCATGCTGTGGATGGCTTTCAAGACCCGGATAATATACTTTCTTTACATATGGTACACTCTCCAGATATTTTGCAACTGCCAGACCATTTTCACAGTGGCGTGCCATACGAAGCTCCATTGTCTGAAGGCCTCTTAAGATGAGATATGAGTTAAACGGACTTGGTGTTGTTCCACAAATCTTAGATGTTACATTCTTTTTAATAGGTCCGATCAGCTCTGCACTACCAATAATAGCTCCGGCAATAACATCTCCGTGTCCATTGATATATTTTGTACAGCTGTGAAGAACAAGATCTGCGCCTTCTTTCAGTGGATATACCTGCGGTGGTGGTGTAAATGTATTATCTACAGCCACAATTGCTCCATGCTCATGTGCAATTTTAGAAATAGCTGCGATATCTGTCAGCTCCATATTCGGATTTGTCAGAGTCTCAAAGTAGATTAATTTTGTATTTTCTTTGATAGCTGCCTCAACTGCTTTCAAATCATTTGTATCCACATAAGTTACTTCAATTCCAAGTTTTGCAAGTGTCTGTCTGAATACGACATCGGTACATCCATATACGCACTTACCACAGATTGCATGATCTCCAGTAGCAAGTGTTCCAAGAACAACTCCACCTACTGCACCCATTCCTGATGATGTTGCAATACAAGCTTCACCACACTCAAGGGCTGCGATTTTTTCCTCCAAAGCATTAACAGTTGGATTCCCTCCTCTGGAATATGCATATCCTGGAATCTCTCCACTGAAAATTGCAGATCCCTGCTCTACTGTTTCAAAACAAAATGTTGATGTCTGATAAATAGGTGTTGCAAGCGCACCATGAAGCTTATCAGGCTCTTGTCCTGCATGAATTGAACGTGTACCAAATCCGGCATTTGTCAAATCAAATTTGCTCATTATATTTCCTCCTCTGTATCTATGTCCTAACTCTTCTCTTTGAAGAAGAGTGAACTGCAAAATTTATTATTTTTCAATCAACGATTATATTTTTTAACACAAAAAAGCTATTCTAAACACATAAAAGGTAGTTATGTGTTTAGAATAGCTTTTTATTATCTAAAAAAATATATGAAAATAAAACAGATTTACTTATCTGTCTGTCTGTCTGTCTGTCTGTCTGTCTGTCTGTCTGTCTGTCTGTCTGTCTGTCTGTCTGTCTGTCTGTCT